>CAZDYZ010000132.1:0-2051 GCA_964509525.1 uncultured Acidobacteriaceae bacterium | reverse complement strand
CAGATGGCGCTTCCGATCTATCGTTTGCGACGCGTGCTGGCGGTGACTGCCATCGTGCTCACGGTGGCGGTGGCGGGGATGTATTTCTATGCGCGTTCGCGGGCGCGTAACGTGCTCAAGGAAGTTCCCAACAAGATCGGGTACGAAATCAAGCAGACGGCCAGCGGATTTCAGTACTCCAAGTCCGACGGTGGACGCACACTTTTCACCATCCAGGCCAGCGGCCTCAAACGCTTTGTTATGGGCGACCGCGCCGAGCTGCACAACGTCAACATCATTCTCTACGGCCGCGACTCTTCACGCTACGACCAGATTTACGGCGACGATTTTGCCTATGACCAGCAGACCGGCGACGTCACGGCCAAGGGAGATGTGCAGATTGATCTGGTGGCGAACCCAGGAGGCTTGGCGAGTCCCGACCAAGCGACGCCGAAGGAACTGAAGAATCCCATCCATCTGAAGACGCGCGACCTGGTCTTCAACAGGGACAGCGGCAATGCTTCGACCGATGCTCGCGTGGAGTTCGCCACGCCGCAGGCTACGGGGTGGGCCATGGGTGCGAAGTATGCGGGTAAGAGCAACACGTTGACCTTGTCGTCGAATATTCACATCGAGGTCAGCGGCGCAAATGCGGCGGTCATCGAGGCAGTGCATGGCGTGATTACCGGCGAGCCGCGGGAGATTCTGCTCGACCATCCCCATCTTGACCGCGAAGGCGGAATGCTTGAGGCGGATCAGGCCGTGTTTCACCTGGGCCCGGACGACAGCGTGCGGAGCGTCCTGGCCATGGGCAACGTGACCGCAGAAACGAGAACGGTGGCAGGGGGGGGACCGCCACGCTGGGAGCAAGGGTCCGAGGTACGGACTCGCTCGGATCAGGCGGAGTTCCTGATGACCGAGAAGCGGAACTTGCTGAGATTTGTCATCCTAACCGGCAATGTCCATGTGGAGCAAACGGGATCGCAGCCCATTGAAGGTGAAGCTGGACGCGTGGTGCTGGACTTCGCCGGTCAGAACCAGCTGCGAAAGGTACACGCGCTTGACGGCGCCCGGATGATCGAGAGAACCGATACAGGAAGCAAGCCTGGCTCAGGATCGCAGGACTTCGAACTCACGGCGCCCGTCATTGATTTCGCGGTGGCCAAGGGGCGTATTCTCGATCGGGCTGAAACCTCGGGTCCAGCGCAGATTGTGATTGCTCCGGCGCCGGGAGATGGTTCGACCGAAGCCAGCGCGGCGGGGGCAGGCGCTGGTCAAGGTGCACCCACGAAGCGAACCGTAGTCACGGCGGCTAAGTTCGAAGCGAAGTTTGTGACTGACCCACGTGCGTCCGGCAGCCGGGGGACTCGTCTGGACAGCATTCGAGGCATGCCCAATGCCCGCATCGTCAACTCATCCCTGGGACAACCGGATCGCGTCAGCACCAGCGACTCGGTGCTGGCGACGTTCTTGCCGCAGGGGGGAATCGAGGCTATTACGCAAGAGGGCAACGTTGCCTATAACGACGGGCAAGTGCCGGATAAGCGCATGCAAGCCTGGGCCAGTCACGCACGCTACACGCCAGCCGATCAGATGCTAGTGTTGACGGGCAATCCTCGCATAACGGACGGCGCGATGGCTACTACAGCCAAAACCATCCGAATCAACCGTAGCACCGGCGATGCTCTGGCCGAGGCCGAGGTGAAAAGCACCTACAACGACCTGAAAGAGCTGCCCGATGGCGCGCTGTTGGCGTCTTCCTCGCCTATTCACGTTGCCGCGCAGCACATGACTGCCCATAGCGCTTCTGGAGTGGCTCTGTACTCTGGCAGAGCGCGGCTGTGGCAGGATGCGAACGTCATCGAAGCGCCCAGCATCCAATTCGACCGCAACCGCAGGTTCGTAACGGCTTCTGGGACTGTCTCTGAGCCGGTGGAAACGATCTTGGTTCAGGCGCAGAAGACCGAAAATGGGGAATCATCGACGGACCAGCTCGACTCGCACAGTAAAGACGCACCAAGAGTCCCGCCTAAAAGGTCGGGAGCGTCAGTCCCTCTGGGAACCAGCCCTGT
>CAZDYZ010000131.1:0-1696 GCA_964509525.1 uncultured Acidobacteriaceae bacterium | reverse complement strand
ATCGGTCAAACTTTGGCCGGAATAACGAAGAAGACGAGCAGCCTTTTCAAGACGAAGCCGGCTCGTAAAACTATTTAGGGTTTCGCCGGAAACCGCACCAAAGATCCGATGGAAATGAAATTCCGAGAAGCAGGCCACTTTAGCCAGTTCCTCCAGTTTCACCTGGCGATCCAGGTTCTCGCGAATATAATCGATGACCCGATTAATTCTTTGGGCATATTCGCCGTTGGCCTGGGTTCTTGCGATTAGCACGGATTCTGCTGACATTGTGTCTTAGTAATACAAGATTTGAAGTAATTGGCGCCTTTGCAAGCTCATTCCATCCTCCTCCCGAGACTTTGTGCTAGCTCATCTACGATACCTGCGGGGATGGAGTTCTGAAAGCGTTCAAATCCCAGCGTCCAGCCATCGGCGCATACCGAGTTGCTCAGGGCATCTCCAGAATGACACAAATTAGCGCTTCGGCCATTCATGAGAGTGGCTCCAGGATGGAGTGATGGCTCAGGAGGTCACAGGTTTGCGTCCGGTTGCTTTCTGTTCCTCACGATCAGCCGACAATCAGTGATCAACGACCAAAACGCGAAGTTTCGACCCAACCTCGACCAATACCTGCTTACCGTGTGCAAGCCCCCATCGCTCGGCCTCCGTTATCACGACACGGCACTTGTCCCTCGTGCTCATGGAGCACAATAAGTTAGCAGGGGGCAGACTGTCACTAGCTTAGTCGCGAATTGCTGTGTGTTTACCTTTCAAGGCGAAGTATCGATAAATTGGCAGCCCCGCAAGAACCACTAGTATGCCCCATGCCGAGTTCCGTAAGTTTTCGGTGAATGTGTAATACAGCAGCACCGCCGCTCCTCCGACGAACAGCGCCGGCACGAACGGATATCCCCAGGTTCGGTAGGGCCGCGGTGCGTTGGGCTGCCTGCTACGGAACACGAACACGGTGCTGGTCGCAGTCATATAGAACAGCCATTCGGCAAAAATCGCCAGCGAGAAGAGTTGGCGAAAGTTCCCCGCGAACAATAACAGGATGATCGAAAGCGCAAGCTGAACGGCGAGCGCTACAGAAGGTGTATGAAACAGCGGATGGACGTCAGCCATCACCTTGAAGAAGTAACCGTCGCGGGCCAAGGCAAAGGGCACGCGCGCTCCGCTCATAATGGTTCCGTTCAGCGCAACCAACATCGATAGCGCCATGCCGACGGAGACGATAGCTGCTCCCCACCTGCCCACCGCAACTGCAGTGGCATCTGAAGCGGGACGCTGTGAGATAGCAATGCTTTCTGCTGGAAGCACATATTGCACTGCCGCGTTGGTCAGCATGTAGAGCAGGGCAACTACGCCGACGCCGGCGATAAGGGAAATCGGAATGTTATGTCCGGGATCGCGGATTTCACCACTGACCATGTTCAGGTCGTTCCATCCGTCGTACGCCCAGAGAGCTGCGATGAGGGCAGCCATGAAGCCAGCGAATCCGCCTCTCGCACCACTGAAGCTGGTTTGGAAGTTACGCCATGTGCCACTGGCCGCGGTGAATCCGATGAGCGCCAGGGCTACGATAACGGCAATCTTCATCAGGGTGAAGAACACCTGGAAGTCGCCTGCCCGCTTGATACCGATGTAGTTTAGCGCGGTAATGAGCGAGGCTGCCGCAATGGCCACCAGTTGCCCGTAGCTGATCGTGAAGGGCGAA
>CAZDYZ010000130.1:0-2834 GCA_964509525.1 uncultured Acidobacteriaceae bacterium | reverse complement strand
GTTCCTCCGAGGATGGCGCCCATGGCTATCAACGGCCAAAAGCCCAATCCTTCGTTGGGCAAGAAGGAACTCATCAGACCGCCCAGCGCGCCGCCCATCATAAGCAGTGGAGCCAGCACACCACCTGACGTGCCCGAGCCCAGCGACACCGCCCAGATGATCGACTTCACCAGGAGAATGCCGGCAATGGTTGTGAGCAACACATTGCCTTGCAACAACGATCCGATCGTGTCATAACCAACGCCCAACGCCTGCGGAAAAAGCAATCCTCCGATGCCGACCACGAAGCCGCCGAGGATGGGCCACCACATCCAGTGAATGGGCAGCTTGAGAAAAATGTCTTCAGCGGCATACACCGCCAGGGTGAGCAGAGCTGACAGTGCACCAGCCAGAAGCCCAACCAGTACGCAGCCCAGCAATCCGTGCGGCCCGATAAAGGCGGCATGAGGAGGGGTGGGAAACAGGGGGCCCATACCGATGATGTAGCGCCGCGTGGCCGCCGCGGCTACGCTGGCCAGCGCGACCGGAATCAGGCTGCGCGGCTTCCACTCGAACAGCAGCAACTCGACCGACAGGAGGACCGCCGCCAGAGGGGAGGCAAATGTCGCCGACATTCCTGCGGCAGCGCCTGCCACGAGCAGCGTCCGGCGTTCGGCGCTGGTGAGATGGAAGAACTGCGCGATCATGGAGCCAAACGCTCCGCCGGTCATGATGATTGGTCCCTCGGCCCCGAATGGGCCGCCGGAGCCGATGGAGATGGCCGACGACAATGGCTTCAGGACAGCGACTCTGGGTTCAACCTGGCCGCCCTTCAGCAGAATGGCTTCTATGGCTTCTGGGATGCCGTGACCCCGAATTCGCTCCGAGCCATAACGGGCCATCAGTCCGACAAGCAGCCCACCAATCATCGGCACCAAGACTTCGAGCCAGCCAAGGTGATTGTCGGCGGGAGAAACCAGGGCAGTGCTCCAGCGGCGGAAGAAAAAAAGGTTGGTGAAAAGCCCGATCAGCCGCAGCAGAGCGAGAGCGACGAAGGCACTGAATATGCCAATGCCGGTCGCCAGCAATGTAATTGGGATTACGTCAAGCGTGGTAGTGAAGTCGCCAAGTTCTTCCGGCCCATCACTGCGCTTGCCGCGGCCCCGCAGGTATGCCATAGCTTCCGCGAGTTTCATCTTAATTTGTCTCTTCCTGTTCGTGCCGCAATACTGCGCTTGCGTCCCGACGCTGTACGATTGCCGCGGCCTGCAGTCATCATCTTCTTGAGTGTGTGAGCCAGCGTCGGTGCTGCCGTCCGCAATTCCTCGCGATGGTATAGGGTGAGCTCCCGCAGCAGGCGCTCGCTTTTCGCCGTCAGCCTCACATGCACCTTTCTCCGGTCCTGTGCGCTGCGGGACCTTCGAATCAGGCCCCGCCGGGCCAATCGGTCCAGCAATTCCACTGCACTGTGGTGATGAATTTGCAGGCGCTCGGCAAGATAGCCGATTCGTGGATCGACGTTTCCCTGCGCACCCTTAACCGCCAGCATCATTTGATGGTGTTGCGGCTCCAGGCCGGCATGACGTGCGGCTTCCTCGCTGAAGTGCACGAACCGGCGAATTTGATAGCGAAAGTCTGCCAACGTCCTATAGTCAATAGCCTTCAAATATGTTCGGGTCATAATTGCTCATAATATTATCGTCTTACGATATAACAGATGTGTCAACCAGGAAGAAAGAACCAGATCTCCTTGAAGTTTTTGTATACAAAACAAAAAATATTAGTATCTTATTACGATATATATACATCTCACCAGACAGGAGGACAGAACCCACCAAAGGAGGAATCGGTTATGGCGGACAGATCGTTACCAATGCAATCAACGTATCCGGAGAGGCATAAGCGGCGACGCCCTGATTGGAGTGCAATCTGGGGTGGTGCCTTCGTATTTGCAGCCATCTGGGCAGTTTTCGAATCGCTGGCCTTTGCCATCTTCGGGATACCGGCAGCTTGGTCTGGTATGGGCGCGGGAATGGCCATCTGGACAGTCGTTCTGACGATCATTGCCATGTATATTGCCGGCATCGAAACCGGGCGAATGTCCGGCGCTGCGACGCGTCATGAAGGTCTGGTCCACGGCGTGATGATGTTTGGTCTCTGCACTGTAGGTGTCGGAGCACTTACCTCACTCGCTGCTGCCATGCTCAGCTATGGCGCTGGTGTTGTGGCGAGCACGCACAGCGTGTTGACCCCTGGCCCGACTACGGGGCTGGCGTGGACGGGGTTTCTCTCACTGATCCTGGGCTGGTTAGCCGCCATGGGAGGAGCCTCAAGTGGCGTGGAAGCCAAAGGCGGGGAGACCAGGCAGCCCGTTCCCATGAATCCGGCGGCTTAAGTGGCTTGTAGGCGCAATTGCCGGCGTTGTGTGGGGCTTTGTTCTCTTTAGGCTTCACGAACTGCTTGCCAACTTGCGCGCCCGGTTGTTGAGGGCCGTGCAAAAAAGCACCTGGGGGTGAAAGAAGCCAGGCCGTCTTATCCGGATTGGGGTGGACGCTCACAGTGGCTGAGGCAAAGAAAATGTCAGAAAGAGACATCCTATGTTTAGCCTGTTAGACGAGAGACTTAGCAACACCCATCGGGGAAGGGCCACGCTGATTTCTTTCGTTCTGCAACTCATTCTTGTTGGAGTGTTGATCCTCATTCCGCTGCTTTTTGTTGAGAGCCTGCCGACTCACGAGATGGTTACATTGTTGGTGGCCCCGCCACCACCCCCGCCACCGCCGCCGGCGGCGGCAGTGAAAGTGGTCAAGACTCGTATCAACGGGGAAATACTAGATAACGGTCAGTTGCGGGCA
>CAZDYZ010000129.1:0-3637 GCA_964509525.1 uncultured Acidobacteriaceae bacterium | reverse complement strand
CAACACAACCTGCCTCGGCTCAACCCGGACCGCCCAAGGCCAAGGAGGCCACGCTCCCCAAGCCGGTGATGGAGGATTGGTACCTGGTCCGCTCCTCCGCGGGCCGCGTAGGCTGGGTGCTACTCCGTATGGTCGATCTCGACATACCACTTGAGGTCGCGCAGTACGCCGAGGGTCAGCGCATTATGGGCTATTTCGTCCTCAATACCATACAGGACGGCGACAAGCAGGTGCCGCAATATCTAGTCCTGCTAAATGAGCCGAAGGACGGGCTGGCGTGGGACTACAACCAGATCCGCATTTTCACCTGGAACCGCGCCCGTCATCGGTATGAGACGGCCTATCGCGAACGCAATCTCGAAGGATACTTTCCGGTGAAGACTGGTCATCAGGTGTTCGGTAAGGAAGGCGACCTGCCAACCTTTACCATCAGCAAACAGAACGACGACGGTCAGATAGTGGACGTCACCTACAAATTAAATGGTCCCATCGTGCGCCGAGTGCTCACACCGGAAGAAGAGACATCGGAGAAGGCTGAGCATCAAACTGCGTCTGCAGCGCGCCACGCCCAACACAAGAAGCCGCCTCCCGCGCACCGGCGTAAGAAACAACAATAGATTCACGCTCCGGCAGTTGAGTAGAAGAAGAGGTCTGCCCACGAATTCTGCCAGGACAGCCCACCGTCAGTGCCTATTCCATGCGGGGTTCTGCTCGGCCCATGGGACCTTCGGCCTTTAAGTTCTCAGAAGTACAATGGCGATCACCTATCGGCTGTAGAACTCCGCAATCGCCCGAACGACGTGCTGCTGCTCGCTTTCGCGCAGTTCAGGGAACATGGGCAGAGCCAGCACTTCTCTTGCTGCGCGCTCCGACTCGGGCAGCTCGCCCGGCTTGTATCCCAAATACGCAAAACACTTCTGCATATGTAGCGGAACCGGGTAGTAGACTTCTGTGTTGATGCCTTGCTGAGTTAAGAAGGTCCGCAGATCATCGCGCCGCAACGCCCGCACCACATACTGGTGATAGATGTGATATGCCTCGGGGACGGACGCTAGCAGTGCAATCGGGGCTTGAGGATTCACGGATTGTGCGTTTGTTTGCGCCAAACCCGCACTCAGCAACAGCCCGTGATAGCGGCAGGCCAACTTGCGACGCTGTTCGTTCCAGGCATCGAGGTGCTTGAGCTTGACGCGCAGCACCGCTGCCTGCATCGCATCGAGACGGCTGTTCCAGCCAATCTCCTCATGGTAATAGCGCTGCCGGCTACCATGATTACGCATCCGCCGAACATGTGCCGCCAGCTCGTCGTCATTGGTGGTGACGCATCCGCCATCACCATAGGCGCTCAGGTTTTTTGTAGGGTAGAAGCTGAATCCGGCTGCCATGCCCATAGCTCCTGCCTTCTTGTCGCGCCACTTAGCGCCGAAGGCTTGAGCGGCATCTTCGATGATCGCGACCTTTTGCTCCATCGCTATTCGTTCAAACTCGTCCATGTTGGCGCACAACCCGTAGAGATGAACTGGCATCACTGCACGAGCTCTGTGCGAACCTACCTGCTCTAGCGCGCTCTCCGCGGCGCGGGGGTCAAGATTCAGCGTTGCAGGATCGATGTCGGCCAGCACTGGAGTAGCTTGGCAACGCACGATTGCGCTCACCGAAGCGAAGAAACTGAACGGGGTTGTGATGATGCTGGTGCCGGGTCCGGCTCCTGAAGCCAGCAAGGCCAGCCACAGTGCATCCGTGCCCGAGGCACAGCCCACGCTAGCGGCAACGCCCAGATATTCCGCCGACTCGTGCTGGAAAGCCTCCAGCTCAGCCCCGCCGATAAAGTGCTGCGTTGTCAGTACACGTTCGAGGGCGGCCTTTACCTCATCCGCAATGCTCTCGTATTGACGCTTGAGGTCGAGCATTGGAATGGTTTGCAGTTGGACAGCAGTCGATGGAGGCGGATGTGGTGGCATGCGAACAGTTGATTCTAACAGCGCGGAGACACCAATTCGTAAACTTCCAGCTGCTCCTTTGGCGTTGTCCGCTGTCGCTCCCACAGCAGTGATGTAAACTGATTTTTCGAACTGCGATGCAAGAGAAGAAAATTCCCGTCGGCGTTCTTGGTGCTACCGGAGTTGTTGGCCAACGCTTCATTCAATTGCTAGAGGCCCACCCCTGGTTCGAAGTAGCGTGGCTGGCAGCCTCGGATCGTTCTGCCGGGCAAGACTACGGCGACACCGTACGCTGGCGTTTGAAGACGCCGGTTCCCGAGCGGGTGCGCGGAATGCGGGTGGCCACTGCCTCGCCGGAAGGCGCCCCGGGGGTGATCTTTGCTGCTTTGGACGCTGCCATTGCGAGCGAACTGGAACCCCAATTCGCCGCCGCCGGTTGCGCGGTGGTCAGCAACTCCAGCGCGTTTCGTATGCACGACAATGTTCCGCTGATCGTTCCCGAGGTCAACGCTGACCACCTCGCACTGATCGAGAAGCAGACCTGGCGCAGACAATCTGGTGGCTTCATCGTTACCAACCCTAACTGTTCCGCCATAGGATTGGTCGTGGCGCTGGCGCCGCTGCATCAGAAGTTTGGCATCGAGTCGATTTTTGTAACCACGATGCAGGCGGTCAGCGGCGCGGGATATCCAGGCGTCGCCTCACTCGACATTCTGGGCAATGTCATCCCGTACATCGCGAAGGAAGAAGAGAAAATGGAAGCCGAGACGCGCAAGCTCCTTGGGAAACTGAACGGTGACCATGTCGAGCAAGCCGGATTCAGCATGACTGCGCATTGCAATCGCGTCGCCGTAGAGGACGGCCACACCGAGTCGGTTTCGGTAAAGTTGCGACAGAAAGCCGCTGCTGCCGAAATCATTGCCGCATTCAACGACTTTCGCTCGACTCCACAGCAGCTTAGATTGCCCCTCGCGCCAGCGCAGCCGATCGTCTATTACTTTGCACCTGACCGCCCCCAGCCACGCTTTGACGTGGACTGCGGTAACGGCATGGCGGTGGGTGTCGGTCGACTGCGCCCATGCGGCATTCTTGACTACAAGTTCATCGTGCTCTCGCACAACACCATCCGCGGAGCGGCGGGTGCGGCCCTGCTCAACGCCGAACTCCTCAAGGTGCAAGGCTACTTGTCGTGATGCGCGATCTGCCACATCTTGCGATGATGGTGCGACCGTGATCGTCATGAAATTCGGTGGCACCTCGGTCGAGGATGCCATCGCTATCGATCGCGTTGCGCGTATTGTGAAGGAGCGCCTGCACGAGCGCCCCTTCGTAGTAGTCAGCGCCATGGCTAAGGTGACCGACCAACTGCTTGCCATGGCGGCTGCTGCCGGAAGAGGTGAACGTGAGCAGGCGCTTGACATCTGTCGTGCCCTTCGTGAGCGCCATTACAACACCGCCGGTGAGCTGCTGGGCACGGGACTGCACACGGAGTTGCACACTGAGCTCGGCGCTGAGTTCGACTCGCTGGCCGACCTGTTGCGCGGCATAGCAGCCGTTGGAGAGCTCACGCCTCGTACCTCCGATTATGTCGTTTCATTTGGTGAGAGGCTGTCGAGCATGATCGCTGCGCCCGCATTTCTCGCGCGCGATATTCCGGCAACGCTAGTCGACGCGCGAGAGGTAATCATTACTGATGC
>CAZDYZ010000128.1:0-5281 GCA_964509525.1 uncultured Acidobacteriaceae bacterium | reverse complement strand
CCAATCAGACCAATGCCACCGTCGCAGTTAATACCCCTCCGACAACCGGCAAGCCTCCGGACAAGGCCATCGCTGCTGAGGTCCCCAGCCAGCAGCTGACCCAACAAAAACAGGCAACGGCCGATTTGCTGGACTCCACGGACAAGGACTTGAAATCACTGCTGAAGAGCGGTTTAAGTCACGATGAAGAGACTATCGTGGCCCAGATCAGATCCTACGTCAAACAATCACAAGATGCTACTAATGCTGGTGACTTCGAGCGTGCTTACAACCTCGCGTCGAAAGCACATTTGCTTGTGGATGCCCTGCTCAAAAAGTGAACTGGCGCGCCGCCCCTACTTCTTCCCCGCCGCGTTGACTTTCGCCAGCATGTCCTTCGCGAGAGCCTGATACGGACCGTCGATGGCAACGGCTTTCTGGAGTGCTGCAACGGCATCGGCTTTGTCGTTCCGCTTGGCGTAGGCAAAGCCTAGGCGGAACAGTGCCGCCTGCTGCGCTTGGGGGTCGGTCTGAAGCAGGCTCACGGCTGTCTTAAGTTCCGGCACGGCTGCTGCCAGCTTGTCCTGTTGCAGGTAGGCGAAGCCGAGCGTGGAATGGGCCAGGCCCGCAGACAATTTCTGACTCTTATCCGTACTCGCTCCCGTCAACGCGATTACTTTGTTGCAATAGGTCACGGCCTTTGCGACCTGCTTCGGGTCCTCTGCATAGGCATTGGCCAGCATCAGCAGGGTGGGAATGCTGTCAGGATTGGCGGCTAATGCCTTCTCACCGTAGGCCTCAACACGTTGCGGCTGATTCAGTTGTTGCAGGCTGTACAGCGCGAGCTGCGAGACTTGCGGCTCAAACTGCGACTTGGGAAAAGCCTGCGTGAACTTCTCAATTTCACTCATCCGTTTGGAAGGGTCCTGCTCCCCGGCTAAGGCGCTGTAAGCAGCTGCTTCCAGAAACTCATAGCCACTCTTGTATGGCTTCTGCTCTTCATCCATTCGACTTGCCCAGTCCGCATCCGACACATCGGCTGGCTTTGGTTGAGTCGAGATCGAATGAAAAACCTCGGCGCCACGCGTAGCGTAATCAACAACCTTGTTGTTGTCCTTCATGGCCTGGGCTACGCCGGCTTGCGAAACAATGATGTCGAGGTTCTTGGGATAAAGTTCCAAGGCCTTATCACCGTATTGCAGCGCTTTGGCCGTGTCCCCCAGTGACAGATACTGGATCGAGAGCTGCCACTCACCATAGGCCAGTGCTGGGTTGTTGTCGGCGTACTTCTTGATGAACTCTTCGTAAGAGGCGATTCGTTTCTGCGTATCGCCCTCCGATGCGATGGCTGCGAGTTCCCTGTCTTCCGGGGACCCCGCCGGAATAGTGATTTTGAAATTCTGTGCCCCCGTTGCTAGTGGGAAAATCAGCAGGCCGGACAAAATAAGCTGACGCGCGAAACGCATGATGCACCTCGATGTACTGCGGTAAGCGCACTGGGTAAAACGCCAACCCAGTCTTTATTTGCGTGAAGCATAGCTCTTTCCGACGAGATGCGCTATGAGTCATCGCACAAAAGAAAGTTCATGATGCTGGCCTTCACTTCCGCCCTTCCCTCTTTTGGGCGACAACCAACCCTCTCGGTGTAGGTAGCAGCACGACAGAGATCAAGCCTTCACGCTCCAACTTGAGGGCGGCCTCGCGAACATGCTTCAAATGAGAGCTAGCGTCGTGCATCAAGATAAGTCCGAACGGGGAAATCTGCGGCAGGTAGCGACGCACCTCCTGCTCCCGAATCGGCATATCACTATCACTAAAGAACAGGTCGATGGTACTTTCCACCTTCAGCTCAAGGCTGGATTCATTGCGCAGATCAATCAGGTCGTGGAATCCGGATGCGTCGATCTTTTCCTTCGCTGCGGCGAAGACCTTGGAATCTTGCTCGCAACTAATGATCCGCCCGAATCCGTTCATTCGCAACGCCTCCGCTATCACCATGGTACTGACGCCCAAGAAGGTCCCCGTCTCCACGACCAGATTCGGCTTCGTTGTGGTAACCAGTGTGCGCAGGAACTCGAGTACCTCCACCTCAGCGGGCATCGAGTCGTACATGCTCCAGCGCTCGGGATGAGGACACTCGGGCGTGGGACGATGATATTCGGGAATGATGGCGCCGTTACGCGCGGCTGCCTCCCGCATAATGCGGTACTCCTGCTTTTCTTTACGGAAGAAACGGCGCAAGCGCAAGGAATCCTTTCGGGCCAAACGACGAGCACCGGGCAAAGTTACCTGTCACATGACTGACGTACGGAGATATTGCTGGCCGCACCTGGCGCCCGCTCGCTAGCTGCTCGCCCAGTATAAGGGAGGATCCAATGGCCACAACTGGGTTACAGTGGAAGCTGTATGAAACAGATGTGGCAGCACCGAGGGATGCGGCTAATCTTCTTGGCCAATCTCATATCCATGATCGGCAGCGGCATGAACTCTGCTGCGGTGATCTGGTACATCCTCCAGGTCACTCACTCAGAAGTGTCGCTGGGCATGCTGATCGCTTTGCAGACGATCCCTTCAATGCTGCTGTTACCCTTCAGCGGAGTTCTAATCGACCGCGAGGACCGACGCCACCTGATGATGTGGCTCGACGCCTCCCGCGGCGCCATCATTCTGTTCGTTGCCATGCTCGTGTTCACGCACCATGCGCGGCTCTGGCACCTGTACGCGATGAATGTTCTGGTCGCCATAGGATTTTGGATGTTCTTCCCCACCGTGAACGCACTTATTCAGGAGCTGACGCCCAACAATAAGATGGTGGATTCGAATTCGCTGTTCCTCGCTGCGTTGCAGGGTGGCTGGCTGCTCGCGGGAGCAATCGTCGGCTTTGTGTACAACCGCATTGGGCTTGGCGGCGTATTGCTCGTCGACTGCGCCAGCTATCTGATTTCCATCGCCTGTGTTTTTTACGTGCGTCGGGGGAGAGTGATTGTGTCACGACCACACTTCGAGACGTCCGAAGAGACCGCAGCCTCCAGCACTCCGGTTAAGCGCTTCGCCCACGAACTTACGGAAGGCCATCGTTTCGTCTGGCAGAACCGGCGAGTGTTGCTCATCGGATGTGCATGGGCGTTGTTTGTCGCAGCCATGATGACGCAGGGTGTACTGAGCGCACCGTTGAGCGATCGCATCCTTCATGGAGGAGCCGTGGGCTATGGATGGTTGAATGCCGGATGGGCGATTGGTGCGTTCGTTAGCGTCTTCTATGCGGGGACCTTTATCCGTCAGCGTGGAACCCATCTCTCGGTAACGATCACCATGTCAATGATTGCCCTCGCGCTGTTCCTACTACCAATATCACGATATCTGGCCGTGGCCGTGCCCATCTACTTCATCATGGGATCCAGTCGTGGCGTGGGTGGAATCGCGATCTCCAGCGAGATGATGGAGATTGTGCCCCGCTACATGATGGGTCGTGTACAGAATATGTTCTCATTTGGTGCGAGCACTTTGCAGATCGCTACCTCGCTCATCGCCGGTGAAGCTGCGCATCGCGATGGCCTGAAGTATGGTTTCTGGATCGTAGGCGCCATGTATCTCGGCGCTGCGCTCGCTGCTTGGTGGCCTGTTCGCCGTACCCATGCCGAGGCGTACCGCGCCACCGACACGGCAGCCGACTAGTCGCTAACCACAAGATCCCCTTGCCAAACCCCAGCTCTGCTCCATAGGATTGCACCCCAACGCCAAAGCCTATTGACGCTGTGAGGCCAGTATGATGGACCGTCGCAGGTTTCTTGGATTAACCCTAGGTGGGCTGGGGGCGAGTGTCGTTTCTCGCGGCTTGCTTAACTCCCTGGCCTTGCCTGCGCGGTTTCAGCCGCAGCCAGATTACCTGACTGCAACCCCCGGAGTGCCACCTGAGCCGTATCAATTCCCCAAAAACTTCTTCTGGGGCGCTGCAACGGCAGCTTATCAGGTGGAAGGCGCATGGAAAGAAGGTGGCAAAGGCGAGTCGATCTGGGACGTCTTCTCCCATAGCGTCGGCAGGATCAAAGGTGCGGCAACAGGCGATGTGGCCTGCGATTCGTACCACTTATACCGACAAGATGTGGCGTTAATGAAGCAACTCAATCTAACGACCTACCGCTTCTCAATTGCCTGGCCTCGCATTCAGCCCTCGGGTACCGGTTCGGCCAATCAAAAGGGCCTCGACTACTACAAGCGGCTATTGGATGAATTGCATAGCGTCAACATCCGACCGCTGGTTACGCTTTATCACTGGGACTTGCCACAGCCACTCGAGGACAAGGGCGGTTGGCCAGCGCGGGATACGGCCGGCTACTTCACCGATTACGTAAACCTGGTTGTGAAGGCCCTGGGCGATCGCATCAACACCTGGTGCATCTTCAACGAGCCAAGCATTTTTACGTGGCTTGGTTATGGGAAGGGCGAACACGCACCGGGACGCAAGGACTGGGATGCATTCCTCAAGGCGACACACGTGGTCAACCTGGCCCAGGGCATGGGATTCCGCGCCATCAAAGCTGTCTTTCCCAAGGTTGAAGTGAGCTCTGCTTTCAACATGGCGGAAGCGGTACCGGCCGCGAATTCGGAGGCGGACAAGCGTGCGGCCAAACGCTACGCCGCCTTTCGCAACTACTGGTTTGTTGATCCACCGCTGAAGGGCAGCTATCCGAAGGTGCTGGCCACCGATCAGGTGCTGGCGGCGATGGACATTCGCCCGGGCGACATGGAGATCGTGAAAGTCCCGCTAGACTACCTCGCCATCAATTACTATGACCGTGCCGTCGTCTCCGACAGCGGCGACCACCGAGTCATCCGTGAGGCTTCACACACCGGGGAGCAGGGGCCGAAGACCGAGTTCGGGTGGGAGGTCTGGCCTGACGGTTTCTACAATCTGCTGACCAGGGTGAATGGTCGATACAAGCCGAAGGCGATCGAAATCACCGAAAACGGTTGTTCATACGGCGACGTTCCCGATGAGACCGGCCGAGTCCCGGACGAGCGCCGGACCAACTTCTTCCGTGGTTACCTGGGTGCAGTTGGACGCGCGCACAAAAGCGGTCTGCCGATTCGCGGCTATGCAGCGTGGAGCCTCCTGGATAATTTCGAGTGGGCTGAAGGTTACACTCAGCGCTTTGGCTTCGTTTTCGTCGATTTCCGAACCCTAAAGCGAACCGTGAAGGACTCGGGCAAGTGGTACGCGCAGCTGGCCGCCACAGGAAAGTTAAGCTAGCGTAGTTCCGCGGTCGCATCGGACACATCGATGATCCCACCAGCCAAAAAG
>CAZDYZ010000127.1:0-4600 GCA_964509525.1 uncultured Acidobacteriaceae bacterium | reverse complement strand
ACTAGCCCGCCATGCCTGCCCACAATCCGGCCGAGATCCACGCTCTGGTTCTGGGCGCTTTCAATCGTGCCGATGTTGAAGCGGTGGTAGCTCTGTATGAGCCGAACGCGGTCATCGTCATCGGGGGCGAAACCGTGGCCGGACGGCAAGCGATTCGTGAGACCTACCAGCGTCTTTTCGCCAGCCATGGCCATATGGAGCTGGAAACTCGAGCGCTGGTGGAGACCGAAGAATTGGCCCTGCTGCACGCGAACTGGACATATCAAACCGAGGAGACCACACTACGCAGGCTCAGCACCGAAGTAGTTCGTCGGCAGGCAGATGGCACCTGGCTTTTTGTGATTGATGAGCCGCGCACCCCTCAATAATGCTCCGGCCAACCAGCACGGGCCGGGATAACCTCGTTACAGCTTATCTTTGGGGTTCCGGTTGAGGGCTGCACGGTCCGAGTATCGAAAAAGGGGTTCTATTCAGAGGTGAGGTGAGGTGAGGTGAGGTGAGGTGAGGACAGTGTGGCAAATCCATCCCTGGTTGGCTCTTGGCGTGCTCGCATCGACAGCCGCGACTGACGCCGTCTATGTCATGTTCAATGCGGCAGTTTCGTCCGGCCGCCGCGTGCCTGCCGCCACCTGGAGCGGCGTGTGGTACTTACTGTCGGCTTTCGCAGTCATCAGCTACACCAGGAATTGGGTGTATGTCTGCTTCGCCGCCCTGGGATCGTGGATCGGAGCCTATATCTCGATGACCCTGCTCCGTAAACCGCGCAGCCGTGCCGATGGGTGACGCTCGCACCTGTCATAATCTTTCTGTGCGTATCCTCATCTCCGCGGGAGAGGCTTCCGGAGAATTCTATGGCGCGGAGCTGATGAAGGCTCTGCGAGAGCAACTCTCAGAACGGGCGGTGAGCCCCGACATCGAATTCTTCGGCGTTGGCGGAGAACAGATGCGCGCGGCTGGCTGCGAACTGGTGGCGGACGCCCGCGAAATCGCCGAAGTCGGCATCGTCGAGGTCGTTGAACGTATACCCACCCTTTATCGCCGTTTTCACCAGATGGTGCGTGAGGTCGAGCAGCGGCGCCCCAACGCGGCGGTGCTCATTGATTTTCCCGACTTCAATCTGCGCCTGGCTCGCGAGCTGCACAAACGCAGCGTGCCGGTCATTTATTACGTAAGCCCGCAGCTTTGGGCGTGGAAGCAAGGACGTATCGAGCTGGTACGCAAGTACGTCAACCGAATGCTGGTAATCTTCCCTTTCGAAGAGACCTTCTACCGTGAACACGGCATCGAAGCGCAGTTCGTGGGACATCCCCTGGCCGACCTGCCTCCACCGGCCATCACGCGCGAGCAGTTCGCCGCCGAACACCAACTCGACGCCCACCGCCCCTGGATTGCTCTGCTTCCCGGAAGCCGTCGGGCCGAGGTCTCCCGCATCTTGCCCACGCTGTTAGAAGCAGCGCAACTTCTGGGGCGTGATTACGTTTACATCGTTCCGGTAGCTTCGACTCTGGATACGGTCTGGATGTCCTCTTTCCGGCGCGACCGGGGAGAACTGGCGGTTACGTTCACCAGGGACGCGCGGACAACCTTGTTGCATGCCAGGGCAGCCGCTGTGGCCAGCGGCACCTCGACGCTAGAGGCAGCATTGATTGGAACCCCGTTCACCATGGTGTACCAGGTTGCGCCGCTTACCTGGACGCTGGGCCGCCGTCTAGTTAAGGTAGAGCGCTTTGCAATCGTCAATTTGATCGCTGAACGTGATGTCGTGCCCGAACTGGTACAGACGGACTTTACGGCGCAACGAGTCTCCGACGAGCTGCGGCGAATCCTTGCGGACGGAGAAGCGCGAAACACGATGCTGGCAGGCTTTGGCGAAGTGCGGCAACGATTAAGGCCCAAAGATCGCAATGGCAAGGCTAGCGAACGCGCCGCCAGGACAGTGCTTTCCATAATGGGAGAGGGGGCTTGACCGGCTGCGCCGCATCTTTCGATATGCTTGCTTCATCATTAGATATAGTGTTAAGCAGAAGCAGGAGTCTTCTTCCGGATGCCGACCGCTGTGCGATCCCTTGAGCGCGTTCTCGTACGTACCCCGCTCTTGCTGTTCGCTCTGGTCGCGACCTGCTTCGCAGCCGAGAAACCGCGGATTCAGCTCGACGACGTCGCTGTCAGTGCGGTTGTCATCCCGCAAAGCCACCAGATCAAGGCGCAGGCTCGGGTAAAATTCACTGCGCTGGACGACATTACGATTGCCGTTTTTGAGCTCCACAATGGTCTCAGGGTCACCCGGGTGGCCAACCCCGCAGGGGACATGCTCTCCGCCGAGCGCGTCAGTCAGGACTCCACCATCCGCATTTCGTTGCCCAGCGGTTTGTCCAAGGGAGCCACGGACACGCTTATCTTTGACTACGAAGGTGTACTGCAGTCATCGGATGATAGTCCGGTGCAAGGATTGAAGCTCGCTTACATCGGCGATCCTATCACCTACCTGCTGTACGCCGGCCGATGGTTTCCCATGGTGGGGTATGGCATCAATCGGTTTACTTCGACCATCAGCGTCAGCGTGCCAGCCGGCTATACTGCCGTAGGCAGCGGCAAGCAGACGAGCGGCGGCTTGGCAGAGGTGACCGCCGACGCCAGCGCTCAAGCACGCAAGCCGTCCGCGGGCCGGTCCTCGCCCGCCAAGCTGTCAGCTCCTGCCGGGTACAAGACCTACACGTTTACGTACGAGGAGCGGCCTAGTTTTCCCGGTACGGTTCTGATCGGCAAGTACGAGGCAACCAAGAGCACCGAAGGCGGACTCAACCTGACGGTGTACACCACGGCAGAAAAGAAGGCATTCGCACAGGAATACGCCGCGACGGCCGTCAAGGAATTCTTCTTTTACACCAGCAGCTTCGCACCCGCGTACAGCAGCACGCTGAATGTCGTCGAGTTGCCCAACGACACGGTTCCCTCGGCATGGGCGCCTGAGATTGCTGCCCTGGCTTCGCATTCCATCGCCCAGAAGGTGAATTATCGACTGCTGGCGAATAGCATCTCGCATCAGTGGTGGGGAACCATGGTGAGCCCGGCCACGAGGAATGATTGGTGGCTGAACGATGGCTACGCGAGATACTCCGAGGCCTTGTATGTGGAGCACGTTGCCGGCGCCGCCGGCTTTGAGGAAGTTACCAAGGACATGTCGGTAGGCGCCCTGGCTTACGTATCGGTACCTCTTGCCGATGTCGGCAGGCTGGATACATTTTCGCCCGAGTTCCAGTCGTTAGTGACCGATAAAGGCGGCGTCATTCTGAATATGTTGCGCTGGATCATCGGCGACCAGGCATTCGACAAGACCACACGCACGTTCGTTTCCCAGTACGCCGGCAAAAGTGCCTCGGTTGACGACTTCCGCAAAGTTGCCGAGCAGGCCTCGGGAGAGCAGCTCTCCTGGTTCTTCGCCCAGTGGCTCAACTCCACCGGGGCGCCGGAATTCAAGAACAAGTACACGGTCTATCGTACGCAGAAAGGCTTCCGCGTGGTGGGCGAAATCCAGCAGGATATGGACCTGTTCCGCATGCCGGTGGAGCTGAGGATAGATACCGATGGCAAGACAGAAACCAAGCGCATCGAAGTCGAGGGTACGAACTCGGCCTATGCCGTAGAGACATTCGGCAGGCCGCGCAAAATTACGATTGATCCCGGCAACATGGTGCTGCAGAACTCGAAGGAATTGCAGGTACGCACCTCGATCATGCGTGGCCAGCAGGACGTGGAGCAAGGTGATCTGACCGAGGCTCTGAAGGAGTTCCAGAAGGCGCTTGAGATCAACCGGAACAGCTCTCTGGCCCACTATCGCATCGCCGAGGTTTTCTTTCTCCAGCACAACTACCAATCGGCTGCGAACTCCTATCGCGAGTCGCTCAACGGCGACGGTGTTCCGCGCTGGACGGAGGTCTGGAGCCACATACAGTTGGGCAAGATCTTCGACCTGACAGGGCAGCGCGAGCGCGCGACCAACGAATATCGCCAGGCTTTGCAGACCAACGACAACACCCAGAATGCGCTCGACGAGGCGCGCAAATATCTGCAAAGCCCGTTCCAGCCAGCCAGCGGCACCAACGGCATGCAGTAGGCGTAATCAGCGAGCAAGCTTCAGGCCGCTTAAACCAGCGGCCTTTTCCTTGGCCACTCCGTGCGACATGAGCAGCACCTGAAACGTCTCGCCCATTCCGCCTGGGGAGATCAAATGCTTGAGTTGCAACCCTACTTTCGCGCGCTCCTGGGGCAGCATGCAGTCCTGAAAGGCATCTGCAAATTGCGTCTCCTCTCCGATACCGAGCAGAAATTGCGATTGGGTGAGCAGGGCGAGAGTTTCCAGTTCGCGCGCGGCGCCGCGCGCTCGTAATGCCGTGAAATTCACGTGGGCTGTGATGTCCTGCTCCCCTGGAGCCTCGTAGGGCGAAGCGCGGGCGACGTGTTTGCGATAGGTCATGAGGGTATCGCGATGCCGCCCGGCTAGTTGCTCCTCGCGCGTGTAGCCGTAGTCGATCAGCACGGCAAACCCGCGCCGGATGCGGAATGCGTCCGCGATCCGGTCCATCCACGCCAGTGCCGCCAG
>CAZDYZ010000126.1:0-3888 GCA_964509525.1 uncultured Acidobacteriaceae bacterium | reverse complement strand
TAATAACCCAATCCTGCAAACTCGGCCATGAGCGAAATGCCGGGTCCGGCGGTGGCGGTCATGGAACGCGCTCCCGACCATCCGGCGCCTAGGACCATGCCAATAGCGGCGAGTTCGTCCTCCGCCTGAACGATAGCAAAGGTAGCCTTGCCATCCGGCCCGACGCGGTACTCCTTCATGTAATCAATCAAGGTCTCCACCAGCGACGACGAAGGCGTAATCGGATACCAAGTGACCACTGTTACGCCGGCAAACATGCAGCCCAGGGCCGCAGCAGCATTGCCGTCAATAATGATCATGCCCGCGGTCTTGTCCATGCGCTCGATAGTGAATGGGTCCGCCTTGGTGAGTGACGAAGCAGCGTAATCGTATCCAGCTTTCGCAGCGCTCCAATTCAGATTCGCCGCTGTAACTTTCTTCGCAAACTGCTTGCGAATTGCTTTTTCGACCTCGAGCATATCGAGATTTAGCAGCTTTGCCGCAACGCCGACGTAAATCATGTTTTTGACCAGCTTACGCAGCTTGGCTTCGGGGCAGACTGCTGCGCAGAGCTTGTCGTACGGCACAGCGTAAAAGGTCAAATCGGAGCGAAGCTCGTTCAGCTTCAGGGGTTCGTCGTAGAGAACGGCAGCGTCCGAGCCCAGGGACATGACATCTTCTCTCGCGGTCTCTGGGTTCATAGCGATGAGGAAATCAATCTCCTTCTTCCGCGCGACATAGCCCTTCTTACTCGCCCGAACGGTATACCAAGTAGGAAGACCGGCGATGTTCGAAGGAAACATGTTCTTGCCAGAGACGGGAACTCCCATTTGAAAAATAGTGCGCAGAAGGACGGTGTTGGCACTTTGGGATCCCGAGCCGTTTACGGTTGCAACCTGGATGCTGAAATCGTTGACGACAGGTTCACGCACGGCGTCGCTTTCGGCGCCGTGTACTGCTACTTCGGTTGTGGCCATCAATACCCCTTACTTGCGATTGGTGCGATGGTGCGGGGAGCAACTCAATCAATTATAGGGCAGTGCCCAAGGTTGAGGGAATGGGCTCGCCGGCTGTTGATCCGGCGCTTGCTTCCACCATGTGGAAGTACTGCGCGATGTTGCGGAACTTCTTGTAGCGGCCATCCATTAAGTCGGAGATCGGCATCTTCTCCAGCTCACTGAGGTGTCTTTCCAGAGCATCGGCCAAGACGTTTGCCGCCGCATTGTAATCGTGATGCGCGCCCCCAGGTGGCTCGGGAATGATTCCGTCGCAGAAGCCCAGCTCCTGATTATCCTGCGCGGTAATGCGCAGCGCCTGCGCCGCAAGCTCCTTCTTGCTGGAATCGCGCCACATGATGGCAGCACAGCCTTCAGGCGAGATGACCGAGTAGATGCTGTTCTCCATCATCAGCACGCGATCGGCCACGGCAATAGCCAGTGCGCCGCCACTACCGCCTTCGCCGGTGATGACAGCGATGAACGGCACCTTGAGGCGTGCCATCTCGCGCAGGTTGCGAGCGATGGCTTCCGCCTGGCCGCGCTCCTCGGCTCCAAGCCCAGGATATGCGCCTTGCACGTCGATTAGGGTGACAACAGGGCGGCGCCACTTCTCAGCGAACTTCATCATGCGTAAGGCCTTGCGGTAGCCCTCGGGGTTCGGCTGCCCAAAATTGCGATAGAGGCGCTGCTTGGTGTCACGACCTTTTTGCGTGGCGATAACCGCTACTTCTCTGTCATGGAAGCGTGCCATGCCACAGATCATGGCGGGATCATCGGCGAAGCCACGATCGCCGTGGATTTCGCTAAAGTCCGGGAACAATCGCTCAATGTAATCCAGCGGATAAGGCCGCAATGGATGACGCGCCAATTCCGTGCGCTCCCAAGCGGTCAATTGCCCCGACATCTGCCGTTTGAGGGTCTCGATGCGTTCGTGCGCCGCCTGTAACTGCCGTTGAGCGTCCTTGTTGTCGCCGGCAACGCTCTGCAATTGCTCAATCTGTTTCTCGATGCGTTCCAGCTCGCTCTGCGCTTGCGAAGCAATTTCCATATCGCTGTCTTTTTGCCGTTTTGAGTCCCGGTATACAGCTTCCACCGCGGAAATCCAATAATTCACGGCGGGCAGGATTCCTGAGCGGAGAAGGGACAACCCCCCATCTCGCCCCGTGCCTGCATCGCTTTGGCCGGGGATGGGCGGCACTGGATTCAATCCACCACCCGCACGCTGCCGCGACCACAAAGCTCTTCAACACGATGGATGAATGCTCGATCCGGCAACACATTATAG
Organism: uncultured Acidobacteriaceae bacterium; assembly: GCA_964509525.1. GTDB lineage: Bacteria > Acidobacteriota > Terriglobia > Terriglobales > Acidobacteriaceae > Bog-257. The sequence continues at coordinate 1,626 of CAZDYZ010000126.1, read as the reverse complement.
CCCTCAGCCTCCATCACTACAGTGAAGTCACCTTTGCGTTCAAGGTCGAAGAGCACCCTGGCCTCACCTTTGCGCTCCCGGCAGAGCGCGTGCAGGTCGTCGATCGTAGCGGCCGAGACGTTTTCGAGCGGGACCTTAATGCGCAGATGACTAGGCAGTTTAGGCTGGGCCTGCTCCAGAGGCGTAATGTCGCTGATCATGAGCTTCGAGTTCGAGCCTTCTTCCACCCGTACGCTACCCTTCACCAACACCGGTACGGTCAGCCGCAGCCTGTCGGCGAGTCGCTTATAGGCGTCGGCGAAGCAGAGGATGTCCACCGAGCCGTTCATATCTTCAAGTTGGCCTTGGGCGTAGAGATCGCCCTTCTTCGACTTGGCGACTCGGATGTTGGCGAGCATGCCACCAATCAGAATTTCATCCCTGCCAGTGGAAGACTTGAGGTTGGCGACTTCGCTGCTGGTAAGGGCTCCGAAATCGAGCAGCTTATCCCGATACTTCTCCAGAGGGTGACCAGTGATGAAGAAACCGAGAATTTCCTTTTCATCGGCTAACCGCTCGTGTTCTTCCTGATCGGGAATGTTGGGTAATGCCTTGCCGTGGCTTGACGACTCGTCGTCCAGCTGGAAAACACCAAAGAGCCCATGCTGGCCGAGCGCGGCGTCTTTTTGCGTCTTTGCCGCATGCTCCATGGCGCTGTCGATCACCGCCAACAACTGCGCGCGACGGCCCAGCGGATCCACGGCGCCGCTCTTGATCAGCGACTCGATTACCCGCTTGTTGAGCAGGTGCAGGTCAACTTTCTCGCAGAACTGGAAGATCGAGTTGAACTTTCCGACGGATTTACGTGCCGCCACGATACATTCAATGGCGTTATGCCCCACGTTCTTCACCGCCGCCAGCCCGAAGCGTATAGCTTCGCTATGCGGCGTGAAGTATGCATCGCTCACGTTGATGTCGGGCGGCTCCACAGGGATGCCCATTTCGCGGCATTCATTAATGTATTTCACTACGTCGTCGGTGCTACCGGAAACCGAAGTCAGCAGTGCCGCCATGAACTCCACCGGATAATGTGTTTTCAAATACGCTGTCTGATAGGCGAGCAGCGCATAGGCAGCGGAGTGCGATTTGTTAAAGCCATAGCCAGCGAACTGCTCCATAAGATCGAAGAGTATTTCGATTTTCTTTTGCGGAAAGTTGCGCTCGATTGCACCGCGCACAAACCGTTCGCGCTGTTTGGCCATCGCCTCGGGATCCTTCTTGCCCATGGCGCGACGCAGTAGGTCGGCTTCTCCCAGCGAATAGCCCGCCAGGCGGTTAGCAATCTGCATCACCTGCTCTTGATACACGATGACGCCGAAGGTTTCCTTGAGCAACGGCTCCAGTTCGGGCAACTCAAATTCAATCTTCTTCCGTCCCCATTTGCGTTCGACGAAGTCTTCGATCATGCCGCCCTGGATTGGCCCCGGCCGATAGAGCGAGTTCAAGGCGGTGAGGTCTTCCACGCAAGTAGGTTTGTAACGTCGCAGGACATCACGCATGCCGTGCGATTCAAACTGGAATACGCCCGAAGTCAACCCGGTGTGGAAAACCCGCTCGTAGGTTTCTTGGTCATCGAGTTCGAGCTTC
>CAZDYZ010000125.1:0-2387 GCA_964509525.1 uncultured Acidobacteriaceae bacterium | reverse complement strand
CGCGTCCAACCCTTTACGGTCTCGCGTGAAATACCAGTAGTCGGATGGCCCATCCGACCCCATCCAGCCGACTTCGACGCCGGCATTGTCCCAAGCGGCCACGATCTCGGCCGGCAGCGCGGGCGGCTTCGGCGGTTGGTTCTCGGCCGCTATCGCACGCGCACTGCCCAGCAGACAGACGGCGAGGCACACCACCCCCAGCCCTCTCACACAACTGAAGCGAAGCATGACATCTCTCCTATGTTTGGGTGCATTCCCGTATCTGCGCCGCGTTTTTTCGCTTACGATGATTCCCAGACAGCTGCACATGTTTCAACACTGTTTTGGGGGAGCCGCCATGGAAGGTCGGTCATTTTTGCGCCGGAAGGATCGGGAGGCGCTGCGGGAACGCTGGCTGTTACGTGCCGGACAAGCCTTTGAACGGATGTTCGCTGAGGCGAACCAGGACGGTCTGGTGACCTTCACTGAGCGAGAGGACATGGCCTGTCTGTTGGGTGAAGAACTGGCGGCATTTCTTTTGGAAGAACACGCCGCCGCCGACAGCCAGGTTCGACCATCGGACAAACGGCCGCCGTCTTGTCCTAAATGCCAGGCACCGGCGGCGCGGGTCACCCATCCCAACGAAAAGTTGTCGGAGCGTGGCCTGACGACGCGAGCCGGGGAGATCCAGCTGCGGCGGGAACAATGGCGTTGCCAGAAATGCCGAGTCGTTTTTTTTTCCGCTCGACCATCGGTTGAAGTTGGGGACGGAGCGCTACAGTCCCCGGGTTCTGGAGAAGGCGGTACGCCAGGCAACCCAGGCAGCGTCGTTCAAGGAAGCTAGCGAGGATCTCAAGGCACTGGCAGGGGTGTCCATCAGCCCGACCCATCTGCAGCGGCTGAGCGAGCGTGTCGGGCGTGAGTGGGCGCAGGTCCGCGATCAGGAAGTGCAGGCGTTTCGCGAGGATAAGTTGCTCTGCGCTTATCAAGCGGCGCCGAAAGCGGCGGCCGTGATGTTGGACGGTGGCCGCTTGCAAACCCGTGCCGAAGAAACGGGCCGTGGCGTACACGATCCCAAATGGCGGGAAACCAAGACCGCCTGCTGTCTGAGCTTGTCTTCGTCAGAAAACGCAGACGATCCGCAGCCGGAGCCGCCGAGCAAGTTTCTGGACGCGGCACGGGTGGCCCAATTGGCAGCGGACGTGAAGCGGCGTAGCCGGCCGGCCTTGGGACGCACGCAGCCGGCGCCGGCCAAGAAGGGGCCCAAGAAAAAGCGCAGGCGCGTTTCCAGCAAGCGCGTGCGGACGGTGGTCGCAAGCATGGCCGACAGCGAAACCTTTGGCTGGCAGATGGCGGCAGAGGTGAAACGCCGTGGCCTGGATCGTGCACGACGCAAAGCCTGCGTCTGCGACGGGCAGCAATATAATTGGACGCTTTTCGAGATGCATCTCGCGCCTTCGGGATTCATCGCTATTCTGGATTTGGTGCATCTGCTGGCGTACTTGCATGACGCGGCGCATGCCTGGAAGAAGGATCGCAGCCGCGCTTGGAAGCAATATGTGCAGTGGCTGCGTTGGGCGTGGTCGGGGCAGATCAAACCCTTGCTCGCAAGCCTGCGTCAGGCCGCGTCCGAGTTAGGGCCGCCGCCACGAGAAGCTGCGGACACCGATCCGCGTCAGATCGTGAAAGACACCCTGGGTTACGTTCAGAACAATCGTACGCGCATGGACTATCCGCGTTACCGGCGTCTGGGCCTGCCGATCAGCAGTGCGCCAGTCGAGTCGACCATCAAGCAGATCAACCGTCGGGTCAAGGGAAGTGAGAAGTTCTGGCTCAGCGATGGCGCCGAAGCGATCTTGCAGTTGCGTGCCGCCTACCTCAGCGAAGATGACCGGGCCAGCGCTTACTGGTCGCGCCCGCGACCCTACGCCCGAGCGGCTGGAGCAGGTCGGCTCAGGATTGCTGCCTAGCGCAGAAACGGGTATGCACCCTCGGATGGGTAGTGTATCAGTTTGTAGTTCCGCCTTTAGGCGGGGACGGACCCGCCTAAAGGCGGAACTACAAACTGATACACTACCGTCGGATGGGTGGTGGGTCATTTTCGTGGGGCAGGTTGCCAACTTGCCGTCGTCCACAGGCAGGTTGGCAACCTGCCCCACGAATGGAAATGGCTGTTAGCTGACAGCTATCAGCTCTCAGCCAGAAGAGCAAATTCCTAGCAATTGCTGCCAGAATCATGAGGCGCGCCGAATTCCGATTCCTCTGTTGCCTTCTGTTCAATCTCATCAAGCGCGCAGCTCTTCCAACGCCCGCGGCAATGGATCGACGCTTTGCCCGCATACCAATTCGCGCGGCGCGATCGAGTGCTCCACAGGGGCGTCGCTACGTTCGATCTGGCCCAGGTAGAT
>CAZDYZ010000124.1:0-2421 GCA_964509525.1 uncultured Acidobacteriaceae bacterium | reverse complement strand
AGGAAAAAGTCCGTGCTGGTTTTCATGAAGCGTTTTAGGAAGACACCAATCCCTAAAACGAACGCGAAGTACAGGAACATAATGACCCAATCAATGGCTGTCAGATTCACTCCCGATCCTTTCGACCAGTTGCCGATGACTCGCTGACCGGCTCAACCGGTTCCCCACAGATTGTCTTACGCAATATATAAGTCTTCCGCGAGCCGCTAAGTGGAAACGATTCCAGTAATGTATACGAAGAGTACGATTGCGAATGGCGAAGTACTGGTGACAGCTTACAACGAATAGGGGCTACGAAGAGAAGGCTATTCGCAAGGGCAGCCTTGGGCAAACGATGATGGTCCGGATAGTGATCTCAGAGAGAATTATTCCGCGCGATGTTGCCGAGCAGAACGCCGCTGGGTTTGACGGTTCTGCGTTGTGTCGACAGATCGACGGCGACGATACCGAATTTGGGCGTGAAGCCGTTCATCCACTCGAAGTTATCCAGGAGCGACCAAGCAATATAGCCGCGCACATCCACGCCGTCGTCGATGGCGCGCTTCAAGCCGGTGAGCGCGCGTTGGAAATATTCCACGCGACGCGCATCGTCGGCGGTAGCGATGCCGTTTTCGGTGACGATGAGCGGCACGCGCACTTCCTGGTTCAGGTAGCGAACAACATGCTCCACGCATTCGGGGTAAAACTCAAAGCCGACTTGGGTCAGCTCCGCACCGGACGGGGGAGGCAAGTCCTTTCTTCCCACAAAAGACCGCGAATAGGTTTGCACGCCAAGGTAATCACACTGCTTGGCAACCTCCAGCCATGGGCCATAAACGGCCGCGCGTTTTTCAGCTAAATGACTGTCGGAGGGAGCGGGCTGATCGTCGGTGATGGCCAGGTTGAAGCCGACGGGCATGTCACTTCGGACCGACTTCATCGCATGCAGCCCTTTTTTGTGGGAGGCCAAGAGACCATCGCGAACCTTCGAGCTGTCGCCCGTGAAGAAACCGGCGAATTCTGGAGCCTGCAGCTGCTGACGAACATGCGCGAGACTCTGCTGCATGAGATCAACGATGGACTTGCCTTGTGTCTCGGGTAGGTTTAGCCAATCAAGTAATTGTGGAACGTCCGGCTCGTTGAAGGTCGAAGCGTAGTCCACCAAATCACCGAAATGCCGGGTGGCCTTTTCACAAAAGCGCGCATAGCGATCCGGGGCCGAAGGATGCTGCCAGCCACCTTTGTAGGCAAACCAGCGCGGGAGGGAAAAGTGCGAGTAGGTGAGAAACGTGGTCAGATGGTGCTCGCGGCAAGTTGCCAGCACGCGTCTGTAGTGTTCGAGCTCGGCGTTGGAAAAGAAACCCTCCTCAGGTTCAATCCGCGCCCATTCCAGCGAGAAACGATAACTGTTGAAACCGAGATCGGCTAACAGGCTAATGTCCTGAGGATAAAGATGGTAATGATCGCAGGCGTCTCCGGAAGGCTCCTTGAAGAGGCTCTCGGGCAAATGTTCGAGAATCCAGAGATCGCTGTTGACGTTGTTGCCCTCCACTTGGTGGCCGGCAGTCGCGCATCCCCAGAGAAATTTCTCTGGGAACGACTTCGACTTGTCCGCCGGGTGAGGACTAGAGCTTGTTTTCGGCTCCGATCCCTCTGTACCGGCAAGCGAGGCGTTTCCGATCATTCCCATGAGGGTTGCCGCACCTGCATTTTGCAACAGTGTACGGCGGCTCATGGGCTCGTACGTCGATCCAAGCGACCGCACTTTGAACTGGCTCATAGATAGCTACCTGGGGAGCGTGTAGAGGTGGAAAGCGATTTTATTGTACACCCCTGAAGAGTTGGACTACCACGGTGTGTGGACCAAGGAGCTTCGAATGTTCGCGCCAAAATCCCGATACGGATAGACGTCCCTACATCCACCAGGCCGAGCCCGGCTGCTCACGCATGACAATCTCGTTCAGAAAAGCCGAGGACTTGGCTAGGCCCTCTTCTCCGGACATGAGGCCATCTTCGTGCTCGATGGAGAGGACATAGTCGTAGCCATAGATCCGCAGGGTAGAGACAAATTCGCTCCACCAGTCGCGGCCATGTCCGTACCCGCAGGTGCGGAAGAGCCAACTGCGCTCGCGCACTTGTGTGTAGGGCTTGGTGTCCAGGACCCCGGTCAAAGCAAGATTGTGGCTGTAGAGTTGCGTGTCCTTGGCATGAACATGATAGATGGCGTCACCCAGCAAGCGAACGGCGGCGATGGGATCGATGTTCTGCCAGAACAGGTGGCTAGGATCGAAATTGCAGCCGATGGATGGACCCACGATGGAGCGCAGCTTGAGCAGTGTTTCCGGGTTGTAGACGACGAAGCCGGGATGCATCTCCACGGCCACCTTGACGCCGTGTTCCGCGGCGAACCTGACATGCTCGGTCCAGTAAGGCGAAACGACC
>CAZDYZ010000123.1:0-4870 GCA_964509525.1 uncultured Acidobacteriaceae bacterium | reverse complement strand
GCGTGACGCCGACCGCGTTCTGCCAACCCGTTGGACCGCAATTCTTCAGGATGTTGACCGGCTTCTCAGATCTGCTGTGGAACTTCACTGCTTGGGCGGTTTCGTGCTGTCTGCCCTCTATGACTTACCTCGCCCAACCGGGGACGTGGACTATATCGCTGCCATGCCATCAGAAGCGGTCACGGAATTGGAGAGCATTGCTGGCCAGGGGTCCGCACTGCACAAACAACACGGGCTGTATTTCCAGTACGTGACAGTCGCAGATGTTCCAGAGGATTATGCGTTTCGCTTGACAGAGTTGTTTCCGGGCGAATTCGCTCGACTTCGCCTGTTCGCCCTCGATGTGCATAACCTCGTACTTGCGAAACTCGTTCGCAACAGCCCGGTTGATCTCGAAGATGCCAAGTTTCTTGCCAAAGCAGGACGGTTAGATAAGAGTGTCCTCGAATTGCGGTATGCAAAGAAGTGCGGACTTACCTCGCCAACGGACCCCGGCATGACCTTACGCTGAAGCTTTGGCTCGAAGCCTGTTTCCCTTCCTAGAGTTTCCTCAACCTGCAACAGGACGGGCTCTAGGGAATCCAATCGGGATTAGTCGCCTAAGATGTGCTCCGTGCCAATTGCCGGAATGACTCCAGATGCCAAAGCCCATCGGGCGTCGAAATATCTTGCCGAAGAATGTAGAGGTTGCCGTCGTCCGCTCGGACCTTGAAGTAGGTATCTGAGGGGCCGTACCACTGGTCAAGCACTTGCTCGACCAGATATTCATGTCGGATGTGTTGCAACTTTCAGGGTTAGTGGCTGGTGACGTGAAACAATCGCGAAATGATAACCCGATTGGCGATCTTCAAATGGCGGCAGACCGAACCCGGCATCATCCTTTGTGCGGTCCGGTGGTCTTCGTTCCTCTTTCGCTGCGCGATGTCGAGGAGTTGCTGGAGGAGCGTGACAGCGGGTGCGTAGCGTCTCTTCCTTCTTACTGTCGGGGATCGCGGAGCTGTAAATCGGCGCCAAGTCAGTGTTGATCACTCGAGGTTGAGGATGGGATCGATCGCCAAGTTAGTACGCGATTTAGCGAAGGACCGCTGCTTGCCAGGCTAGAGAACCGCAGTGAGGCGGTATTCTCGGGCCACAGCTTCTACGATCCTCACTCGTCCGTGGCCGGGATTAATTTGTTCGCGAGTTCGAACCACCCCCGCCCGCTCTAACTTCAGAACGTCTCTGCGCACAGATTTCAGGTCGCGCTTCAGCGCCGCCGCAAGCGCCGTAATCGACAAGGATTTTGTCCGCACTCTCTGAACGAGCCGGAGACGCTCAGCCGTGAGGACCTCGACCATTGCGAGTGGGTCCTCAAAAGTGATGCTGATCTCCGGCTTGATCGCTTCCTGTCGATCCAGTTTGCGCGCTCTCTCCAGGGCCCGCTTCGCGTAGCCTTCGAATCCATCAGTGTTGATTCTCAACTTCATATCGGCTCCTTCTTCTGGCGGAGTTCCCTCACTTCGCTTAGAAATCGATCGAGTAATTTCTCGTAGCCGCTAAAACCAAACCTTCTCTTCTGCACCGGCGAAATGTCGATGGTGATCACCGTGTCTGTTGTCGTAACCTACCGCCCTGCCGTTGTCCCTGGAACAAGGAGTGTAATTGATGAAAGCCAGGTTGTACCTGACGACCACGCCGCGAGAGTCCTGCCAGACCTCTTCGCGAATGATTCCTTTTCCGAGAGCACAACGCACTTGGGTCGTTTCGTCTACAACCTTGCGTACCCTCCCGCCTTTCTTCACCCGTAGATGATATTACAGATAGGGCTTAAAAGGCCCTGTCTGTCAGGCAGGGAGAGAGGAGCTCAAAACCGTCGGTAGGCACAGGCGAACCAGGAAACGTTTAGGAATAGTGGTACGACAATCGTATGCCGCGTATCATTATTTATAGTGTCCTTGTGCCGGTAGGCGGCCCAGATAATGTGTGAGGGAATAAAGTAAATGGAATGAGTCAATGACGATCTTATAGACGGTCCAGTGCTATCAACGGGGGGCGCTTTCTGGCGCAGCGTTGCAGCACGCCGATCTGGTGCCGGAGGCCAGGTTTTCACAACTCAGGGGCGGGCGGCGCGCGAACGCAAGATCGAAGGCAGAGTGACGAGAAAATGGAGCATCAGGAGATAGAATTACGCCAGAAGTGTAAGTCCCATCCTCTCACATAGATCGAGATTTCCGAGAAGCACAGGCAAAACTGGCCTACAATGTCGGGCATCCTCGCCATGGGGAGTTACGGCATGTTGCGTCGCCTGATCGTCGTGCTTGCAATCGTCTCTGCCGTTGCGCCTGGTTTTCCGCAAGCGCCCGCTGCTCCGGCCAAGCCTGATTTACCCATGAAGGCTTCTGGGAATTGCGCCGTCAGCGGACGTGTGGTGAGCGCGGCAGAGGGGGCACCGCTACGCTCGGCGCGCGTCGCGCTGGTTGAGGCCAATGAGAGAAAGCGTCCCCTGGTGTATGCCGCTACGACTGACAATGAGGGGCGCTTCGAAATCAAGCAGATTATGGCAGGACGATACGAGTTCGTAGCGTCGCACACCGGATATCTCGAACAGCAATATAAATCGAAGGGCATCCAGGACGAAGAAGGGGCCATGTTGTCGCTGATCTCCGGCCAGACCGTCAACGATGTGATGTTTCGCCTGGTTCGCGCCGGGGTGATCACCGGCAAGGTAGTGGACGACGCAGGCGAGCCGCTGATGGGAGTGAATGTGTCGGTTTTGCACAAGCCGAGCGAAGAAGAACACGAGAATGAGGGTCCACGTGGGAAAAAGCTGGCGCTGACGATGGTGTCGGGCGGGCAAACCGACGACCGTGGGGAGTATCGCATCTTCAACTTGAGGCCGGGTGAGTACTATCTGAAGGCCGCCGATACTGGCCGCCTATACCCCAGCGCTCAGGTGACCGACTGGAGGGTGAAGGAAGCAGTGGGTAGTCCCTTTGCCCCCATCTATTATCCCGGAGTGTTGCAGTTGGACCAGGCGCAAACGATCGCGCTCAGCGCCGGGGAAGAGGCGCAGGCTGACTTCGCGATGCGCAAGGTCAAGATGGTGGAGGTTGCAGGACGGGTGATCGGACCGGACGGAGGGCCGGTGAGCGGCGCATATGTACAGCTCAGCCAGGCGGGCGTTGAAGATTGGGGTACCGAGCTGGGTGCAAGCGTGGACAACAGTGGAGAGTTCTCGATTAAAGGTGTACCGCCGGGGAACTACGCCGTTTCCGCCAGCATGCACGAGAAGGACAAGTTCTACAACACGAGTCAGAAGCTCACCGTGGGAGAGGAGAAGATCGATTCGATCGTCCTTGCCCTGGGCGCGGGAGCGACGATACACGGCCGCGTCCGTACCGCGAACGGCGCGGCGCTTCCACCAGGACACTGGTTCGTCCATCTGCGGTCGGTGGGACAGGAAGGCCCGACAGGCTCCGGCCATGCCGAGGTTAACAAAGACGGCTCGTATGAACTAAGCGGTGTTACGGATGGCGGCTATGCGCTTCATGCGGGGTTCGGGGAGCCGGGCCCCTGGTTCGTCAAGTCGGCCTATCTGGGCAATGAAGACGCTTTTGACAACGGCGTCCAGGTGGAGGGTGGAGCGGTGAAGGGCAGTCTGGACATTGTGATCAGCAATGATGGCGCCCAGATCGAGGGCACGGTGACCGATAGTGAAAAGGAAAATCCGATGGCCGGCGTAAAGGTTACAGCGCGCATCGATCCAGCGACGGATTACAACTACATGCGTACGTGGTTGGCCACCACCGACCAGAATGGGCGCTACGTAATGAAAGACATTCCACCGCGAAAGTATAAGGTTACGGCGAAAATGCCTCCGGCTGCGGCTGGTTTGCCGGACGTGAAATCGGAGGCGGTGTCGGTGAGCTTGGGCGAACGGGACCACAAGGTGATGGATTTCAAGCTGACCGTCCCCAAGAGCGAGTGAGGGCAGTGCTGATGTTATTCGGTGCAAAGTGCTTCGGCATACTCCGCCCGTCCGTACGCGAATAGGAAACGAGGCGTCATTTCATTCGGCGGGTTTGAAGCAAGAGGAGACCGTTGGCGCGAGCGGTAAATGCGATATCTCGAGATCTTACGCTGGGGTTATTTCTTTTTGGTCTTCCCGGGCCAGCCAATCCAGACCCGTGCCGACCCGCCTTCGGCATTTGTTGCTTGACATGTTATATACATGAAAGTATGTTTAAGGCATGTCAAAAATGATTCAACTTCGCAATGTGCCCGACGCGTTACACCGCAGTTTGAAGGCTCGTGCCGCCATGGCAGGCATGTCGCTGTCGGACTATCTGCTCGCGGAAATCAAAGAAATCGCAGAAAGGCCAACGCTCGCAGAATTGCGAGACCGCTTGCACAAGCGCAAGCCCGTCTCGGTACAAATCGATACCGCTCAACTGGTACGAGAAGAACGCGAAGCGCGATGATTGTCCTGGATGCTTCCGCTGCTGTTGATTGGCTTCTTCAGACATCTTCCGGACAGCGCATTGAGAGGCGAATCTATGCGCATAACGAGACTTTGCATGCACCTCATCTCCTGGACCTTGAGATCACACAGGTGCTACGGCGTCTCACACAGCAGGGGGTCGTCTCTGGAAAGCGCGCTGATGAGGCGGTCGATGACCTCGTAGACCTACGGCTGACACGGTATCCTCATCTCGTTCTGCTGCCTCGCGTTTGGCAACTGCAGCACAATTTTTCTGCCTACGACGCTGCTTATATTGTGCTTGCTGAGAAACTTGGCGCTCCCCTCATCACGCGTGACGGTCGGCTTGCTTCCGCCTCGGGTCACGGAGCGACCGTCGAGCTATTTTGATTCGAGCCGGTCTTCTGATTC
>CAZDYZ010000122.1:0-2381 GCA_964509525.1 uncultured Acidobacteriaceae bacterium | reverse complement strand
CATAGAATAGGAGAGCGCCATCGCGCCGCCGCGTCCGACTCGGCCAAATGTCGGGCGTAATCCGGACACACCACAGAATGCTGACGGGCACAGGATCGACCCCCAAGTTTCAGTGCCGATGGCGAAACCCGCCATCGCAGAGGCGACGATTGCCCCACAGCCGCTTGAAGATCCGCAGGTCCAGCAACTGGTGTTCCAGGGATTCTTGGTGGCGCCTGTCGCCGACGCTGCAGCAAAGCGGTAGCCCAAGCCACCGGCTAGCTCTATCATCGCCGCTTTGCCGAGCAGCACCGCGCCGGCTTCGTTGGCCTTGCGAATGACAGTGGCGTCGTAATCGAATTGCTGGTTCTGGTATGGCCTCGCCCCCCAGGTTGTGGGGTATCCCTTAACGGCAAGAAGGTCCTTCGCGGCGTACGGTATTCCATGCAGCGGTCCGCGATAGTGCCCCCTACTGATCTCCTCTTCCGCCAGACGTGCCTGCTGCAAGGCAAGATCGGGCGTAAGCGTAACGTATGCGTTCAGTTGCGGCCCGTATTTTCTGCTGCGTTGGAGATACGCCTCCGTGAGTTCGACCGGTGACAACTGCCGTGTGCGAATGCGGTCGCCCAGCTCGCGCACGGTGAGGTAGAGCACTGCCTCGTCGATCGAATTAGCCACGGCTCCCCTTCACAGAGAGCTCCGCGCCGGCAAGCTCGAGCACGGTTGCGGGCTGATCTGCGTTATCGAGCGGGAACGCACGAAACGCAGCAAGAGGCTTCTGCCCCTCCATCACCAAGCGGTGGATATCCTGCTTCTCGGCATCAGTCAGGCGGTTTCCATACTTCTGGACAACCCACTGGTACTTCAACTCACCTTCCATCAGAAGGTCTGCGGAGAGCCCGGTCGTCGTCTGTGGCGACGTACCCGCCTGCGGGGCGGGCTTCGGGGAGGTCTCCTGCTCGAGCACGGTGGACGGAACGGCAAGGGCCGTCGTAGCAATCAAGGCAGCGCGACGGGCGAACTCGCGACGAGAAGGCTTGCGATCCTGCCAAGAAGGTTCAGTGATCTCAGCGCCTGGTGATTTCGACATATGCATCCTTACGCCTCGCAACCAAGGGAAGGGCGAAAGCGTAACCAAACCGAGGGCAACTAGTCAATTTGTCGTGCCATGCGGGGGTAATTAGGGGAGACTGAGCGCCGAACTAATGGCAGTCATCTCGTGAACCGATGCCAAGTTCTGGAGAGGCAGGACGAGAGAACTATAGCTGGCAGGAATTCCCGCTGGTTTGAGTGTTCTCATGGCGTGCCTGAGGCGGAAGGGAGCGGTGTGGCCACATCGCAGGGAATTCGGAATCCAACGATTCCGGCCCGGCCGGCGAGTCAGACCTTGCGAGGCCGGCAATTAGTCCCATTGCCTCCAACGGTAGACGCCCCAGTCGGGAATGTGAAAAGGTCAGCATTCAGCCTGCAGCTTAAATCACCACGGTTTCGTGATACTCCCCGTACACGCGGCGCATAGCATCGGAGATCTCGCCCACCGTCGCGCTGCCTTCGACCGCCTCGATGATCGCGGGCATCAGGTTGGCAGTGCCGCGCGCATTGTCCTCCACCCGCTTCAACGCAGCCTGCCACTTTACCCGGTCTCGTTTGGCGCGCAGTGCGCGTAGCCGCTCCACCTGCCTGCGTTCCAGTGATTCGTCAATATGCTGTAACGGAATCGGCTTTTCTTGCTCAAGCTCGAATGCGTTTACTCCGACGACAATGGACTCCTGACGATCGACAGCTGTTTGGTACTGGTAGGCGGCGTTCTGGATCTCCTGCTGGACGAACCCTCGTTCGATGGCCTTCAAGGTGCCGCCCATGGTGTCGATCTTCTCCAGATAGGCACGTGCTCCTGCTTCGATCTGATTGGTCAGCGACTCAACATAATACGACCCTGCCAGAGGATCAATGGTCTGCGCCGCACCCGACTCATAAGCAATAATCTGCTGTGTACGCAAAGCAATGCGCGCTGACTGCTCGGTGGGCAGCGCGAGCGCCTCGTCGAATGAGTTGGTATGCAACGACTGCGTCCCACCCAGTACTGCCGCCATGGCCTGCAGCGCCGTGCGGACAATATTGTTTTCCGGCTGTTGCGCCGTGAGGGTTGAGCCGGCAGTCTGTGTGTGAAAGCGCAACATCCAGGACTTGGCGTTCTTGGCGCCGAAGTGATCGCGCATAATGCGCGCCCACATCCGGCGGGCCGCCCGGAACTTGGCAACTTCCTCCAGGAAATTGCTGTGGGCGTTGAAAAAGAACGACAGCCGGGGTGCAAACTTGTCCACATCGAGACCGGCATCAATAGCGGCTTGCACGTAGGTCATGCCATTGGCCAGTGTGAATGCGACCTCCTGCACTGCGGT
>CAZDYZ010000121.1:0-1879 GCA_964509525.1 uncultured Acidobacteriaceae bacterium | reverse complement strand
GCCGCCGATTTGAAGTTCCGCAGCGCACGCGGCAAATTCTCGAGCTATCAACGACGTTCAACCAATCGTACCTAAAATCATACGTGGGCTGGGTCAATGATCCCTTCTCCTTCGGAGGTCGGCGCCGAAGAGATCCTCGGTAATCTGGTTCTCTGGCTGAAGCTTGCGGTCGAAGCGATTGGCGCTCTTGTAATTGGCGTCGGTATGTTGCTCGCCGGATGGCGCTTCATAGCAGGTTTTCCACCTGCTATTGTCACGTTCGCGGACGTGCGCCTCACATTGGCACGCTTTCTAGCAATCGCGCTGGAGTTCCAGCTTGGTGCGGACATTCTTTCTACGGCGGTGGCGCCAACGTGGGACGCGATTGGCAAGCTGGCCGCAGTTGCTGTTATTAGAACCGCGCTCAACTTTTTTCTTAGCCGGGACATGCAGGAAACTGCGACACCAGGAAATCAGCCAGAGTCCTGATCGTGTCGCGGGGGTCAGAAGCTTGGCCTATATCTCCGTCCGGCCCATTGCAACATAAATCCATGTCCCCAGGAATGTCGGCGATTAGGGTAAGACCGGACTCGCTGTGCTCAAGGTGAGTTTTGTCGCTCATGACCCAAACCCGACGAGCAAGCGGGTTTGATGCTCACGACGACAAAGGTGATGGCCTGACGTTGCCTGCCCTCACAATTGGTGCTCTGATGTTGTTCTGCCCAACAGGAGCAGGCGAAGCTTCAAACTGGATGGAGGAGACTATGAAACGGACTTGGATAGGTCCGGGCGCGTGTACGATCGCGACCGTTGGCCTAATCATTTGGTTGATCAGTCAGACCTCCGCCGCTCCGTTGAAGATCGAGACTGAGAGCTACCGGATTCCGGCTGCCGATTCAGGCATGGAACTTTACATTCGCAATAAGCATCCAGCCGGCGTAAGCAACTTCTCGGCAGAGAAGATTCTGCTTTTCGTGCACGGTGCGACCTATCCGGCCGAAACTGCTTTCGACCTACCGTTAGATGGGCTGTCGATGATGGACTACATCGCGCAGCAGGGATGGGACGTCTACCTTGTCGACGTGAGGGGCTATGGCGGATCAACGCGACCGCCTGAAATGGATGTGCCAGCAAACGAGAACAAGCCGATTGTGGATACACCGATCGCAGTTAAAGACGTGGGTTCCGCGGTCGATCACATTCTGAAGAAGCGAGGCGTGCCCAAGATCAATCTGATTGGTTGGTCGTGGGGTACAGCGATCATGGGGATGTACACAGTGGAGCACAACGACAAGGTCAATCGTCTCGTGCTCTACGCGCCGCTCTGGCTTTTCAAGGGTGCCCCGCTCATTGGTGGCGAGGGTGCGCTGCCGGCATATCGAACCGTCACGCGGGACTCGGCCAAGGACCGGTGGCTCAAGGGCGTTCCCGAGAGCAAGAAGGCCGATCTCATCCCTGCGGGCTGGTTCGAACAGTGGGCCGACGCCACCTGGGCTACCGACCCGGTCGGCGCGAGACAGAATCCGCCAGTGCTGCGCGCGCCCAATGGTGTGCTTGCGGATTTGCGTGCTTACTGGACTGCCGACAAGCCGCAATACGAACCTGAGGGCATTAAGGTGCCGACACTGATCATCCACGCAGAATGGGATGCCGATTTGCCGAGCTATATGGCGCAAGCCTACTTCGCCAAGCTCTCCAACGCTCCTTACAAGCGGTTTGTCGAGCTTGGCGAAGGGACTCATACAATCATCATGGAGAAGAACCGAATGCAATTCTTCCATGAAGTAATGACGTTCCTCAACGAGGCGAACGCCCTCGCGCTAAGTGAGTGAGGTATTAGCGCTGCCGTAACCGAACGAACTGCCAAGCATATGCTCGGCGGTTGGCCATTTGGGTAATG
>CAZDYZ010000120.1:0-2511 GCA_964509525.1 uncultured Acidobacteriaceae bacterium | reverse complement strand
CCGGTAATTACCGGGACCGTGTCCGAGGAGCACGTCGTCACGCCGGAGGCGGACATCATCTTCACCGGCACACCCAAACTGGAGCAGAACCTTACCACGGCCAACTTCCTGTACAGCCAGGGATTCTCCACTGGCACCCTTATGACGGTAGCCTTCAACAATACCCGTACTGCCTCCAATTCCCTGTTCAACATTCTGAACCCAACGTTGACCCCCAGCTTTCGCTTTGAACTGCGCCAGCACCTGCTGTCAGGGTTCGGCTTCGATCCCAACCTGCGCTGGATCCGCATTGCCCGCAACAATAAGGAAATTGAGGATGTGACCTTCCGCCTGCAGGTCATAACGACGGTGTCGCAGATCGAGAACATTTATTGGGACCTGGTGAACGCCTACTCCAATGTAACCGTACAGCAGCGCGCCTTGGACCTCGCCAACAAGACGCTTTCAGATGATCAGAAGCAGGTTGCTGCCGGAACGCTCGCTCCGCTCACTGTGGTCCAGGCGCAAAGTGCCGTGGCCACAGCCCAGCAAAACCTGGTTGCTGCCCAAGTAAACCTGCAGCTTGAGCAACTGCTCATGAAGAATGCCATCACTCGCAATATGGCAGATCCCATTCTGGCCGTGGCGCCAGTGATTCCCAGCGACACCCTGAACATCACCCAACCCTACGAGGTGGCGCCGGTTGAAGACCTTATCAACGAGGCCCTGCAGCAGCGTCCGGAAATCGCCACTGGACGCCTGACGCTTACCAACGCCGAGATCTCCCGCAAGTCGATTCGCAACCAGTTATTGCCCACAGTGGACCTGTTCGCTTTCTATGGAGCCTCGACGCTGGCCGGACCGCAGAATCCACTGTGTACCAATCCCACCCGAGGCTGTCCACCGCCCGGGACCATCCCGCCTACCGGTTACTGGGATGCTTTTCAGAACCTGTTCAACAGCTCAGCGCCAGACAAGGGGGTGGGCGTGAACATCAGCATCCCTCTGCGCAACCGCCAAACTCAGGCCGACCAGGTGCGGTCGGTACTGGAGTATCGCCAGGGGCAAATGAGCCTACAGCAAACCGAGAACACCATTCGACTGCAAGTGCGCCAGGCGCAGTTCGCTTTGCAGCAGAACTATGTTGCCTTGCAGGCCGCGGTTGCGGCGCGTGACTACGCAGCGCAGAACCTCGACGCTGAACAAAAGAAACTGCGCATGGGTGCCTCCACCAGCACGTTGGTCTTGCAGGCGTCGAGCGCTCTGACCCAGGCCGAGTCCAACGTACTGGCTGCCGCCACCAATTATGAGAAGTCAAAAGTGCAACTGGATCTGTCCACGGCCGATACGCTATCCAAACTCGGGATTGACATCACCGATGCAGAAGCGGCGAAAGTCCAGCACATGCCGAAGGTACCCGGTGTTGTACCGGCGAATACGAACGACCTGACGCAGCCGAACATAAAGCCAATCCCGGTTCCAGGAGTGAATGCGCCCGGGCAGCCGAACCCGCCACCGAAACCCGCGCCGACCACGCCACCGCAGAACCCCCAAATGCAAATGGAGGTGCAGCCGCAACAGAATCAGCGCTAAAGTTCGGTCGTCGTGGAGGGTTAGAGCGACAAGCGGGAAAATAACGACTTTGACCTGGCGCCTATAGCGACCTAGCCTTGATTGTTTCCACAGCATCTCTTTCGAAGAGCTCTGCCCCAAGTCCGCTCCAACGCGGCTTCGCAAAAACAGTTGCGTTGCAACTGAGTTGCTCGCTCCTTGCTCCTCTCAGCTACATCCACTAGCATGTAGAGTTCTTTGAGTGGGGTCCTTCATGCCTGATCGACGAAAGTCCGATGGAAGAGCTGTAGCTGAATCGACGGTCACCGATCTGTTCGAGAGCGGCCGCCATCCGTCCGAGTCCGAGAAAGAATGGGCCGAGAAGACACTCGCGCCCACCCTCGAGAAGACTCGGGAGAAGCCGATCGGTGCGTCGACCGGCATCAATGTTGACGAGCACGGCAACGCACGTTACACCACGATTTCCGGCGTGCCAATTCGCCGCCTGTACACGGCAGCAGATCTTCCTGCCGACTGGAAGTACGAAGACTACCTGAGCTATCCCGGCCAGCCGCCGTTTACGCGCGGTATTCACGCCTCCGGTTATCGCGGCAAGATGTGGACCATGCGTCAGTTCTCGGGCTTCGCGTCGCCGGAGGAGACCAACCAGCGCTACAAATACTTGCTGGAACACGGCGGCATGGGCCTCTCGGTCGCCTTCGATCTGCCCACCCTCATGGGCTACGACAGCGACCATCACTTCAGCGAAGGAGAGGTGGGCAAATGTGGCGTCGCCATTGATTCCCTCGAAGACATGGAAATCCTCTTCGACGGCATCGATCTGGAGAAAACCACCGTCTCGATGACCATCAACTCGCCCGCGTCGGTGCTGTGGGCGATGTACCTGGTGGTCGCGGAAAAGCAGGGCGCGGACTGGAAAAAGATTTCCGGAACGATCCAGAACGATATTCTCAAGGAATA
>CAZDYZ010000119.1:0-3355 GCA_964509525.1 uncultured Acidobacteriaceae bacterium | reverse complement strand
CCGAACGCTCCCAGGCGCCGCTCCGGAAGATGGTCAGCGTAATACTCAATAAACGGGGTCAGCGTTATCCCGATACCCGTCACCAGCCCTGTCACCAAACCCACGCGCAGCGCAAAGTACCAGGGATGGGCCAAATGGTGCACAAAAGCACTGCAAACCAGCGCTGCCGTAAGGTTGCCGATGGTGCGCAACACGGTTCCCCGAAACTGACGGCGCGTAATGCGGGGACGGCCCTTTGCCGCATAGTCGGTGGCGGGACGCATGCCGCGGGAGTAGGCGATCGCTTGCCCGGCGGTGGATAGAAAGCCGAAGGCTAACGCAAAACGGAGGCCCACGGAAGGGTAGAGCCCGATGGCGAAGGAGCCTCCGCGGATGGCACTGAACAAGGCCTCCCAGGGCAATGAATAATGTTCCAGCCCGCGAGCGGCGCGGTTGAATTCGATCGCCAGGGTCAACCCGGTTGCGATTCCGGCCGACACTCCAAAAAACAGACCCAGCCCGAGACCGTAGCCGGCGCCG
Source organism: uncultured Acidobacteriaceae bacterium (assembly GCA_964509525.1). GTDB lineage: Bacteria > Acidobacteriota > Terriglobia > Terriglobales > Acidobacteriaceae > Bog-257. The sequence continues at coordinate 2,836 of CAZDYZ010000119.1, read as the reverse complement.
AAAATGATCGAGTAGGTAACGACCCGGGTAAGCAGCCGCAACGGACCATGTTGACCACCCAATAAGTCATAGGCAAGATACAGACTCCCCAGCACATCCAGACAGCTTCCCCCAATGCTGATGGCTGCGAGAGTGTGGTGATCCATCGCACGATTGTAGCGGCAAGGCGTCGATGACTGCGCCCGAGTCGTGGACAATCCACTTTGACGAGAAGTCGGCAAAGCGTACAAGTTGACCCCATTCGGAGAGATAGGTCTTGCCTTGTTTGCCCGTGTACCGGTGTACCGGGTCAGGATCGAACCCGGGTCACCTCTGATGGAACCCTAAGTTACTGATTCTACACATTCACTTAAAGTGGGGTTGCGAGGCTCGCGGCCAGGGTTGTCCAAATTTTGTCCAGCGGTTCTTCCTTTATCACATGCCTTTCAACGCGGAACGAAGGAACGAAATGCGTCCAGAGTTCGATCGTCAACGTCAGCGGAACAGAGGCTCTACAGGGTGACCTACGTCGTGCAATGTACCTTACCGTCGTTAAGGCCACTACCTGGATACCCCCGGAAGACTCTGTTCGTGATCAGATCAAGTGCCTCGGCGCTGTGGCTGCACCGGCGATCGCAGAACTGTTGCGCAGCAACCACAGTTCGTTCGCGCCGTACCCCGCAATCTGGATGCTGGGCTGGGCAGGGGGAGCTGGAATTGTCCCTCCCTTGGCTGCGGTCCTTTCAATATCGGATGATTCGCAAATGGGCTGAAGCTCGAAGCCGTCGAATCGCTCGCTGCTGCTCCGCCGGATAAGGCATTGCCGGTAATTCAAGAGGTTCTGCGTTCCGAAAAGAATCCGCAACTTCTCGAATTGGCGACGAGTGTTGAGTTTTCGGTGAGTTTGATCGGAATGACCGGTTGAATGTTGCGCACATCCTTAGTTCGATTGAACGAACCGTAGCCCATATTCAGGTTGTTCTGCAGCCGTATGCTGACAAGATTCGCGACCGGATTTTGCACTGCCTTCTGCAACGACTGCGACTGCGCGGCAGCTTCCTCGGACTCTGCCGCACTCGCGCTGGGCGCCTGCAGCGAAGCTGCGTCGCCCGCTCCTGCTCAAATAACGGCAGAATCGGCAAAAGTGCTACCGAAGTCGCCAAAAGCAATATTCGTTTCATCATCCTCGTTGAAAAGACCCGCAATTGCCTGCGGCGAACTGCTCTAAGACTTACGGCTGCCGTACTGGCCCAATCAGCGGCGTTTTAACCGGCTTCGCCATGCCACAGAAGACAACGACGCCTTGGCCTGCGCCCAGAGTCGATAGCGGCTCAGCAACCTGGCCGAGCGCCGCTTGGTAGTCCTGCCAGTTGTTGTCCACCCAGACATCCCCCGCCGGACCTATGCCCAGATCGATTTGCATCTGCAATCCCCCACCGACGTAGCCGCCGGGTGGCGAAATCGCATCTCCCGTCTTTATTCCCGGGGGGCACGTTTCGGTGCGGAAGCCGCACAGTTGTACGATCCCAGCCGTCGATGAGGCAAAGTTGCTGACCCAGATATTGTCGTTACCGTCGATCGATATCGCCCATGGAGTAAAAATGCCTTTGCCGTACACAGGCGAGAAGGACGCCGGACTGCCGTCGGGGCGCAATACCGTGATGCTGCCGCCCGATTCGTATCCCGGCGTTTGGGCCGCCAGGGCAGGTACCAGCACCTTGGTCATCCGCGCCCCAGCATCAGGGTCGCCGTTGTAATTGAATTTGAACGCGGCCAGAGACTCCAGCAGCTTCGCATGACCTCTCTCTGAGCTTCCCAGTTTGTTGGCGATCCATACACTGCCCAAGCTATCGACCGCAAGCCCGGTCCCTGAATAGCCAGCCTTGATGCTCTCAACCTTGCTCGGATCGGAGGCGGGAAAGCGAGTGACCGTATCGCCTCCGATATTGGTCACCCAGATTCGGTCCTGCTGGTCGATGGCAATGGCGAAGGGAGCAAGTAACTTGCAGGGGTTCTTCAAGGGATCGCCGGTCGTGTTCTGGCAGAAGAATTGGGCCTTCGAGGGATCTTCGTCGGGTAAGTGAACGATTTGCGCGTTGATGGTGTCAACGGCCCAAATGTCCCCACTCGGCGTGGCGATGATGCCTTGCATTTGGTTCAGCTTCCCACCGAAATTCCAGCCCTCAGGTGGCGAAAGCGGCTTGCCGGAGTTGTCGAACTTGGTGATGTTGCGGCCTGTGAAGCTGTCAACCCACACGTTTTCGTGTGAGTCGATGGTCAATCCGAAGCCGGGCCCTGCCAGACCTCCGCCGGTAAAACCTAATGGGCTGGGCGAAAGCGGCTTACCGTTGGCGGCAAACTTGCTCAGCGTTCCGGTCCATGACGCGTCCTGGTTCTGGGCGCCGACGATGAAATTGTTGGCAAGCCAGACGTTCCCTTCGCCATCAACCATCAGCTTGCCGGCCGCACTCAACCCTCCGCCCGTGAACCTGAGTGGGAATATCCAGGCGCTCGGAGCGAACGTCAAATATGGCAGGAAAGGCGTGGGCCGTAAGAGCTTGCCGGGCTCGAATTTCGGGAATGGATAGAAGTAGTTCAGCAGGCCAAAAATCTTATCCGCCTGATATGAAGGGTAACGAACGATGGACTCGGTCGCTGCCAGCGTGTCCTTCGGGTACACGCCAGTCGGGGAGGTCGCCACATAAAACAGACTGCTGCAGGCATCGGCCCTCAGCCGCGTGACGCAGGCTGCAAGAATGTTAGCGAGCGTCGCGAGGTTGGCCATCGTGGGCGTCTGGCCGCTGTTAAGAGCATCCAGAATGGTCGCGCCGTAGCTGCCGGTTTCGAGGTCGACGAA
>CAZDYZ010000118.1:0-5679 GCA_964509525.1 uncultured Acidobacteriaceae bacterium | reverse complement strand
GATCGGTGGGACGATAAGACGCCGAGCGTGATCTCGTTCTCTGACATGTTGCGATCCGAAATGGCCGCAGACGAGGGAGACCTCACCGCGGGTGTGGAATGGGCGAGGCGGGGCGTCGAACATCGCAATTCGACGTTGGCGATTGAGACTCTTGCCCGGGCCTATGAGCGTGCGGGGCAGCGAGAAGCAGCGGTGCATCAGTATGAGCTGCTGCTGACTCGAGGCAACGAACGTCAATTCGACAGTGTTGACTCCCCCGCATTGCACGCTGTTGCGGCTTCGCGCTATCGTCTGGGAGTGTTGTACCAGTCACTGGGCCGAGACGACCTCGCACGACAGCAGTTCAGCTCATTCCTGAGCTATGCCGGGGACACTGACCGCACAGGACCTCTTTATGAAGATGCCAAAAGAAGAATGGGTCGGCTTACCCTCAAGACCGCATCGCCGGCAGACCCACTCCCGCCACATACAGCACCGCCTCATTGATTCCGTCTATGCCAAGGTCCTGTTCGATCAGGGAATCCTTCAGGGCCATAGTGCAAAAAGGAGCGAGACGCAGATAGGTGGCAACCAGGCAGAATGTCTGGCACAGATGACCGGCGTCGGCTAACACCGTACGGTAGGCACGTGGGAAGCGATATTTCCACATGGATCTGGGGAACACCGCGGTGATCAGGAGCAACGCAGCCGCTTTGTCAACCCATTCCTGCCCGCCACAGTATTGGCTCCCTCTTCCTGCTGCCGTTCGGGAAGAGATTTGTTCCAAACAATGCTTGTCTGCTCGGTAATGATAAAGCCCGGGCGTCAGCTTCTTAATTTTCTTGGCAAACACATACACTTCGCAAGGGTGCCGCGCCCCAGCCGATGGACTGGTCTTTAGAGGCAGGGGGCCGAGCAGGTCAGTCTGCATGAGCCCGGTTGTCCCCCAGGTATAGCGCAGCAAGACTGAAAGATGCTCCAGGTTTAAGGGTGCAGGTGAAAACTCGCGATGGGTGCGACGCTGAAGCAGTACCCTGAGAAAACTGGAGCTTTCCAAAGGAACTTCCGGAAGTGGCAAGGTTCTGGAACCTAGCTTCCGGCTCCACGACTTATGGAAGGGCGGCGGTGGTGATGCTTTCAGGTAGGACTGAAGCTGTTTGGTAATTTCTTCCTGAGAATTCGTGAAATGCATGTCTCTGGTTCCAAAGTGGAGAACCGCAGCGTGCGGCTGCCATGAGGACCAGCACGTAGCGAACTTCTCATCATCCCGGGCCTGTGGTGAACCTTCTCTTACCAGGAAGCCTGCTCTGGCGAGCTGACCGACGCTGCGGCCGACGCTAGTGGAGTTGTACTCCGGAAGCTGCTGACAAACTTCTTCCAGCGAGCGCCAGTCACTGAAAAGATGGAGTACCGATGCCGTTTTCGGGTTTGCAGACCAGACTACTCCGGCACGATAGTTCTCAACAACAAACTGTTCTTTAACCCAGTAGCTTACGACACTACTGGCGCGACGCCACCGCGTGCGCCTTTGCCGCTTCGCACTAAAATTCACTTCTTCGGACCCCAGGTAGTTTAATTGCCTCCACCGAAGGGATGAAAGCACAGAGATTGGAGCTGCACTTTCAGCTTTTTAAGGTCAAGCTCCAGTTCCTTGGTAAGCTTCACTGCCTCGAGGAAAGCTTCTTTGTATTCAGTGGGAGGTTCCGGGTAGCGGGCAACTTTCGCGGCCGAAGCTTTTCGCGCATGCTTCTTTTGAGGTGCCAATGATTCCTCCTAATAGAAGAAATGACATTCAGCTGGCCTGGGCCGCCCATAATGTATGTTCACTATTCATAGATGTCAACAGAATTGTCCCTGGTCTTTCGTCAGAGCAAGCAATCATTCCTTGCGGAAACCTAGCACTTCCCTTTGACTGACAGGAGAACTTTGCTGTCATCAAGCTGTCTGTCTTCCTCAGCTATAGCTGAAAAGCGCGCCCCCTCCCGACCACGAATGTGCCAGTCCTAGATTTCGTTTTTTGCGGCTTGGCTCCATCATCGATAGGCGCTGGCCTTGACTAATCAGGGGAATACACCTTGCACTAAACAAGAGAAATTGATCCTGCGTTCAAGAGTGCTCCCCTTTCCTTCGCCTTTCTTCAGCGGCCTATGTCACAAACCAGCGGTTGACAGGCTCCGCTATCGCGCGTCAGAAGGTACATAAGCGGGGGGGGTGATTCAAGAGCTTGCGTTGACCGTGAGATGGAACCGTCATACGATGCGCATATAGGAGTGGCCAATATGGCGACGCCTATTCTCAACCCCGGGTTGACCCTCGGCCATTTTCGCCTCATCGAGAAGATCGGTGCGGGTGGCTTTGGCATCGTTTACCGTGCCCGGGATACGCGCCTGGAACGTGACGTGGCGGTGAAGGTGCTCAATGCGAAAAGCGTGAGCAATGAGCCAGCGCGAAAGCAATTTCGCCGCGAAGCCCTCATCCTCAGCCGGCTCAACCATCCAAACATCGAAGCTGTCTACGACTTTCATTCCGACCAAGGGGTCGATTATCTGGTGATGGAGTATGTTCCCGGCGTCTGCCTCAATCAGCGCCTGGAACAAGGGGCTCTGCCGGAGAAAGAGGTATTGGAGCTAGGCATAGAGCTGGCAAGGGGATTGGCGGCAGCGCACGCCCAAGGAATAATCCATCGCGACCTGAAACCTGGCAATCTGCGAGTCAACGGGGAAAACGTCCTCAAGATCCTCGATTTTGGCCTCGCGCAGCTCTATTCAGCACCTGAAGCAACAACCCTGACTGAGACTACCACGGAGTTGCTGCCCCCTCTTGCCGGGACTCCAGCCTACATGGCACCCGAGCAACTTCAATGGCAACCGCCAGATACTCGCTCCGATCTTTACTCCGCAGGGACTGTCCTGTACGAGCTGGCAACTGGCTCCAAGGCGTTCCCACAGCAAGGACAAATGCTATATGACGCCATTCTTCATTCCTTGCCCCCGGCGCCACGGTTGAGGAACAAGGACATTTCGCCGGAACTGGAATCTGCAATCCTCAAGTGCCTGGAGAAGGACCCAGAGCTCCGCTACCAATCGGCGAATGATTTGCTCGAGGACCTGAAGGAGCTGGCGCGGGGGTCAGGCCCGCTTAGGGCGCTTGAAGCGCGACCAAGGCAGGGTTGGTGGTCAAGTCGTCGGCTCGTCATCGGCCTTGCCCTGATTGTTGTGCTTGTGGCCGGCATTGTGTTCCGGATCAAACTTTTGGAGTGGTTTGGTATCGCGGCACAGGTGCCGGCGGTTAAACATGTCGCCGTACTGCCGTTTCATCTCAGCGGGGCGCAGCCGCAGGAGGCTGCATTGCTCGACGGATTGACCGACACGGTCACCAATCGCCTGATGCAACTGACGGCCGCGCAGCCAGTTGGGATCATACCGTTTAGTGAAATCACCGCCCATCATGTGAACAGCATGCAGGAGGCGCGGGCCCAGCTGGGGGCAAACCTGGCGCTGGACGGCAACCTCCAGCACAACGGCAACCAGATTCAGGTAAATCTCGCGCTAGCCGACATTGAATCGCACAAGCAGTTGCGAGCAGATTCTGTTACCGGGGCAGCTGCGGATTTTGAGAAGCTCGAGGATAAAGTTGTAGACGCAGCTGTATCCATGCTGGAGCTGGAGCTGCACAAGAATCCTCCCAAGGACGAGGCGCACGCCACCACCAGCCCCGAAGCCTACGAAGCTTTCACTCGGGGACGCGGATATCTTTCGCGCTCCTCCACGCCGGAGAATCTGGACAGCGCCATCTCGCAGTTCGGGCGAGCCCTGGAACTCGATCCTGGATACGCGGCAGCCTACGCTGCTCTAGGTCGCACATACTGGGATAAGTACCGACTGACGAAGGATGAACAATGGATCCCCAAGATGCGGGACACCTGCGAGCGTTCGCAAAAGATGGCACCTTCCTCTTCGGAGGCCAACGTCTGTCTCGGAATGCTGGAAGAAGGGACTGGCCATTACGAACAGGCGGCCTCCGATTTTCAATTGGCGCTGGATGCGGATCCGACCAATGATCTGGCATACAATCAGCTGGCGTCTGCTTACGAAGAACTGGGACGGCTGCCGCTGGCCGAGAAAACCTATCAGAAAGCGATTCAGATTCGTCCGGAAAATCCATCCAGTTACATACCACTAGGTACGCTTTACGCACACGAGACTCGCTATCGAGAGGCGGCCGCGCAGTTTGAGACAGCAGCGAAACTGGCGCCTGACGTTGCCGATACGTGGAAAAGCTTGGGCGGCGTGTATTTGGAAGCTGGACAGTACGCGAAAGCGGAGAGCGCCCTGCAGAAAGCCATCAATTTGCAGCCTTCTTATAAGGCATACTGGAACCTCGGCCAGGCCTACTTCTTCCAGCGAAAATTTGAGGACGCAATCAATGCATTTAACCGATCGGTCTTACTGGGTGATCAACATATTGAGGCCCATGGAAACCTGGCGCGTGCGTACTACTGGTACCCCCCGAAGCGCGCTCAGGCTAAAGCAGAATTGAAGAGAGCGATCGAGTTGGCCGGCGCTGATTTGCGCGTCAATCCCAATAACGCCGACGTACACACCTTGCTGGCAGAATATTTTGCGATGTTGGGCGATAGAATGCATGCATTGGAGCACTTGCAAGCCGCGCTAGCTTCCAGGCCGCTTGACCCGGAAACGCTTTTCTATGCAGCAAAGGTATACAACATACTGGGGGAGCGGGAGCAGGCACTGAATTGGCTTGAGAAATCGGTGAAATCGGGCTATTCTCTCGCCGAGATTCAAAATACGGTTGAACTCGATTCGCTGCGCGCGGATCCCAGATTTCAGGCCCTCACTTCTGAACCGCATTGAGGCGGTTGTAAGAAGTCCATCCTGCAGTTGAGGGTATGCCATTTGGAGGCGAAATGACGCAAAGGACAATCGCTTGGTTGGCGCTGGCGCTTATCTTAATCGGAGGGGTCGCGTTCTATTTGTGGAAGCTCAGGCAGCCAAAGCCACCATTTGTGCCCGTCGAACAAGCTTGTGCGGCAGCTGCTGTTTGTCCAAGGACCCCCTACGATGTGGATAAATATGGATGTCCCAACGGAGGAATTAGCGGAGATACGTGCACTGTGACCTTCGCCTACTACAAGAAATTTGGCGGATGCACCTCAGCACACGAGCCGCCCATGATGTTCTATTCCCACCCAGGTAATGGTCAAGCATCGAGGTTACACCTGGTTGCGGAGAATCTGACCACGATTCGGGCTTTTTTCACGGAGATCAGATGCAATAACCACGCTCCGTTGGGAAACCCAGGTTTAGCAAAGCCGTTTACGGACAACGGCGACGATTTCTCAACCTTAAAGCCAGATCACACCAGTGGGGATGCAGATTCCACTCAGGCGGGGAAGTGTTTCAAAGTGGAGGTCGAGAACCGTCCGGGATGCTACGTTGATCCGCATATCTCCATAGGTAACTAGGTAAGCAAATTTTCGATGCGCATTTAACGATATTCACGTGAGGGAGCTTCTCGTGTTTGTTCCTGCTTGCGGCGTCACAATTCCCGGTGACCTGGTTCACAGACCTAATGTTTTTTCCCACCTAGCCTGAGTTGTTATCGGGGTGCCATAAATCGCGGGTATCAAGTGCCGCCTTGTGCGCGCTCGCGTCCGCCTGGACAGCTGCGTGGCCGAGT
>CAZDYZ010000117.1:0-5290 GCA_964509525.1 uncultured Acidobacteriaceae bacterium | reverse complement strand
CGTTCTGGCGCTGGCTGCGACGATCATCGTGGTCATGGTGCTCTCGACGATTCACTCGGGGGTGCTGATAGGGCAGGAGATCTGGTAGCCGCCGAAGTGGCTCATCCCGGTGGAGGGCCTGCTGGATATTTCTTGGCTACTTCTGCTCATCGCCATGGGCGCGCAAGGTGATCATTGAGGAGCCCAACACCGTCCCCAGCCTGACTCTGTTTGGACATTGCGGCGCTGATTCTCGCCCTAGGTATCGCCTTTTACTTCGAGCGCGACGCGAAACGAGAAACAGGGCACGGCTTCCTTGAAGCGGCGCCGACCAGCGCAGGCCCGCAGACAACAGCGAAGGGTGCATCGACTGGTCACTAAACGCGCAGTGAGGCTCTATGGTTCCGGCAAAACCGCCACGCGGCGAGCAAGCTCCTGAGCTGGAAGCGCGCTCTTGACGTAGCTCTAGCTTTGACCCTTCAGATTTCCGCCCTGCCAGCGGACGTACTACAGGATCAGAAATAGTTGTACGACGATCTCACGGGCCCTGCATCATTATCATTATGATCATTACTAACGTGACCGCTCGGGCCTTGTCTCGCAGAAACATTCGGCCCGTGTCCCTTGTGGGTCTCGAGATGCGATGCTTCGTGACGCATTTGGCGTCGGAGTGCCTAACCGCGCGTTGCTACACACGTGACGCCGCGGGCGCGGTGCCGTTGGGTGCGCCCCGGCGCGTCTGAAGATTGAAGCAGCGGCCAAGTCGTTCAAGATCTTGGCCCTGGGCAAAACCTATACTCTTTCGCCGCGACGCGGGCAGCCCCGGCCCCGGCAAGGGGGCCGGGCCGGGACACCCATCTATGGAAACTTGCATTCCGTATTTAGAGGGAGGCCCGCGACTCCAGCCATCTTGCCGAGCACATAAAGGTATGTCGTGAGATGATGACGGCAGAAGGGATCGATCTTCACCTCGGTTCCAGGTTTCAGGTCGACGAACATATTGACGTGGTCGTAGTTAAAAGCTGCGGGCGGTAATGCCGGTACGATATCCAACCGATTGGCGAGCCGAAAGCTGTTAAAGACCGCCTGGTTGTAAGTATCGACGAACTGTGAATCGCCCGTGCGCGGGCTGGCATACGAGTACACTGTCGGCAGCTTGAAGGGGGTGTTGGCCGCCACGTCCAGTCCTAAGAGGGTCACAAGGGATCCACCCAAACTGTGGCCGCAAATTGTCACCGATGTGACTGCCATCGGGAAGGCCAATCCCGCCAGGACCTGAACTAGCTTAGGGGAGCCGGCGTTCGGCGCCATGCAAAGCGACATGTAGACATCGGTGAACCCTTGTTCCGTTTTACCTGAACCTGGGACAACGGGACAGGTAATCTGCGGGAAGTCGGCGTCCTGTAACCACTCGATAATTCCCTCGGTGCCGCGGATGGCGATAACCACACCACCGGTCGGGTCCTGCAGGACTAGACCAAACGACACGAATTGCTGTGCCGTACCTGTATTTTTTGGGGTGACTAGATCGTTGCCATAGATCGTAGCCACAACTCTATAGCCAACCTGACTTGCCGGGGCGCCGATTGCCAAATTTTGGCCAGCTCGATTTGTCAAATCAGTGGGCGCGATATTCTCTGCCGCTAGCACGCAACAGCCATATTGGATGGTTGCGTTGAAATCTATTGCCATAAACCCTCCTTTCGATGGACACGGTTGGTAAAGCGGTTCTCTCTTGGATAAACCGAGAGGGGAACGAGCGTATTGACGACGCAGTCGGCTTGTCAATAGCGCGAAGTTGTTGTTTATATGCCAGATTGCCTGGGGGAGTGCGGCGACAGCCCGAGCGCCGTCTATGCTGTCGCAGCTTAGCCTCCATCAAGCGTGAACAACACGGGAAGTAAAGTGGAAATGATGACAAACTGTCCAATTCATATACTGGGCGGCAGTATATAAAAATCCATTGGTTGTGCGCTTCTTGTTCATCGAGCCGCTTCACTAAGGACGACTGTCCCTTCAACTCCATCCGACATCATAGTGTGCACGGTTAAGTCTTTCGGAAGTATCCGCCTATTTGGAAATGCCCCGGTCCGATATTGAGGGGGAGATCTTTGGAAGCTGATTCAGTAAGTCGTTCACGGGCTGAGGCTGATTGAGCGCGAATTCGAATCGTCAGCACTGCTACCGAACCGTGTGTGTGGTCGTCCAGGGCGAACAGTTGCTTCGCAGGCCCGACAAGCCGACTGTGCTTACCAACAAACTTATTCTCGCTGAACTTATATCGTATTACCGCGCATCAACGACGATGCTGGAGGCAATGCTCCGCTCCCGGCCGGCGCTTCCGCTGACGCCATTCTAAACGTAACGTCTTAAGAGGAAATCGCCGAAGCCTATTGCTGGCTGGCCTCCGATGGCGCGTCTTTCGTCACCGGCATCGTGCTTTCCGTTGATGGCGGCGTTGTGCCCGGAACATAGGAATTCTGTCGAGCTAAGCCTCGCGCAACATGCTCGCGGGGCTCAGGGCTGCGGGAGTTCGTTCGCTAGTTTGCCGCCAGCACATCATCGTAGTAGTTGATCATGGCCCGCTTCGGCTGGTCCTTCAGACCGGTGAGCGTGATCATCTGGTTCACCGTGTTATTGCCAACCAGGCGCGCCGAGCCCAGCCGCGCAATACTGCCGTTGGCCAGCTCCAGGTAGATGGGAACCGGCATGGCGAAATTCTGGTTCACGTCAGACTGCGTCAGCTTGACGCTCACCGTCACGTCGCCGCTCGCAGCCTTGCCGAAAGTGTAATCGAATTTGTAGCTGGGCAGCGCTGTTCCGTAGACGTACTCGTTGAAGAACCAGTCCATCTTGTGGTTTCCCTGCAGGTCCATCTGCGGACTCATGTGTTTCTCCACCGTGGCTTTAAAATCTTCAGTGGTGGCAGCCGATCCTCCGTAGGTGCTGACGAAGTCGTGCATCGTGTCTTTGAAGCGCTGGTCGCCGCCCTGCCGCTCCCACATCATCTGCCGAATCATATGCAGGATGTACGCGCCCTTTGGATAAATAAGGTGGCGACCGCTGTCGAATCCTTCCTTGCTGTTGCTGACCCGGTATCCCATCGTAACCGGCCCGGCATCGATGGCGCGAAAGCCCTCTTTGTTGCGGTCGAGAAGCATCTTGCGTTCGTCATTCCAGAACTTGATGTATTTCTGCGGCTCCTTGGCGTACACCATCTGCAGGTAAATCGACGCCGACATATCGGCAAATCCCTCGCTCATCCACTGATCGCGATAGGAATTGAAACCGATCGTATGTCCCCACCACTGGTGCGCCACCTCGTGTGGAGCTACTACGCTGAAATAACCATAGGGGTCATCAGTGTAGGTGGGATACATCGTCCGCATAATGTTGCCCAAAGAATGACGGGTGGTCGTGTCGAATAGGTAGCTCATGGGCAGATAAACCAATCCCGGCCACGACTGGCCGAAGTTGGTCGCTGTTTGCTGCATGATCTCCAGCCGCTTGTAGGGAATGGGGCCAAAAAAGTCGGAATAAATCCGCAACGAGATTTCGCCTTCTCCCAGCGCCTTCTTATTAAGGACAACCGTACTCATATTGCCCAGGCTGCTTCCTAGATCGCTGGCCTGATGGGGCGCGTTGAGCATGTCTTCGTTGCTAACGGCATGCTGCACGTTCTTTACCCAATCCGGTGGCTCCTCGTTTGCATAAGAGAGCACCTGCATGTCGGGCTTATCCAGCTTCGCCTGCTCCAGTTTGAACTTGCCAAAGTTGAAACCCGCGACCGTGAGTGGAACCGGGCTCTTCCAGAGGGAAACGTTGCGGTCGCCGTCGTTCTTCTCACTGACCAGGTCCCCGGTGGCCGCCATCTTCATTCCCTTGGGAATACGGAACGTCAGTTCGTAATTGGTGTACTCTCCGAAAAGCCCGTAGGCAGAGTTGGGATACCAGTCTTCACGCGCGATAGGAAAGTAATTGCCCACTCCTTCAGCGCTGACCGCGTCCTTACCACCATACGTCGTAGTGATCGTGTACTTCTCGCCCTTCGCGAGCGGCTTGGACAAAACGACCCAATACTGCGGGTCATCCAGCTTCTCCTCCTGCACGAAGTTCAAGGTCTGCCCATCGCCACCGGTCACATTCTGCACCCGCAGTGTCGGATACAGCATGAACGGCACCACTCGCACTCCATTCGTCAGCGCTATCATCTCGGTCTGCGCTTTGCCGTTAAGGTGGCCAGTCTTTCCAATCTCGGTGTCCAGTTGCTGGTGATCGATGTGGACGACCCCGTTCTTCTGCGAGCCTTTCGCCGTCCCGTCGGCATACTCGGAGGAATAGTGGAAGGCAGTCCAGATCCCTTCCTTGTTCTCGTCGTAAGTCATCAGCTCGACCTCTTCCGGCTGCACCCAATGCGCACCGTGAGGATCGATCATGAACAGGATCTTATCGTTGTATTTCTTGCCGTGAACAAAGGCGACGAACAATCCGCCGGTTTCGGGGCTGAGCACGTCCTGAAGGATTCGGGCGTCTAAGTTGTAGTGCAGCTTCTTGCGCGTGACGTGCTGGCTGTCGCGCAGTAGCGACGCATCGCACGACGGTGATGCCGCTTTTCCCGACTTCTTAATTTCGTCGAACGTGCCGTCTGTGAACCGCAGCACCAACTGGCTGAAGCTCTCGCTGAACCAACGCTGCTTCTCCCATTGGCGCCGTTCCGCGCTGCGGGTACTGCGATTGGGAACCGAAACGTACCGCACACCCACAGCCTGTGCCACTTCTTCGTTGGCGCGCGAGTAATAACCGGCGTCAGCCGCCAACAGCCGCGGCGTTCGACCCAGTTTGCGTTGATGGGCTTCTACGGCTGGCAGTAACAGATGCCGATCGCTGGGCCGCTCCTCGTACACCTCATAATGCGTAATAATCTGGTTCTCCGCTTCCTGCAACTGCACCAGCTTGCCGAACTCGTTGGGCTTGCCCGCCTTGCCTTTGCGGATGATCTCCGTATGCGGCTCAAATAAGCTGAGCAACTTCCCCGGAAATTGCGTCACACCTTCGAAGACTCGCGCCTGGGTCTGCCGCACCACCCGACGTACTCGCTCGGCCATGGTTTCCAACCGTTCGCTCAACTGGCGCACCTTACGGCGGCGACGGGGTGGCAGTGCCTTAACCTCCTGCAACACGCGCCGCGAATCGTTGAGAATTTGCCGCGTCACCTGGAGCAGTTGCCGATATTCTTTCGTGCGCTTCAGCTCGCCTTCCGCCCCTTTTTGGCGCAAGGCGTGGGCAATGGCGATCACTCGTTTGCTGACCG
>CAZDYZ010000116.1:0-4559 GCA_964509525.1 uncultured Acidobacteriaceae bacterium | reverse complement strand
GGGGCTTACGGAAAAGCACATGAGCGAGAAGTCGGCAACTCGTGCAACTACCAATCGTTGGCATACTCCCTAGATACGCCTGTTTGCCACCTACCCGGAGCCGTTCCGGTTGGAACGGTGTCTAATTGTATATGCGGGCTGCACTACTGTTGTTGCTGACACTTCCGCCAAGCGCCTATGCTGCTGAGATTCCGCGATATTTGCAAAGCGTCTGGCAACGCTGGGATGCTTCGGACTGGGTCTGCACTGGCGCTGCATCTGCCCCCGTTCGCACTGGCAACACTCGAACGATAGATGGAAGGGCCCGTGATCAACTCTCGAGCGAAGTGAAGTTAGAAACGTGCTTCAAAGGTGGGTACCCAGGTTCGTCGCCGGTTCTGGTTATAGGTTACAGCGAAGTGGCCAGCAAAGATATCCACGGGGGATACATCTATGCCGGCCCTCCAACGGGATTTGTCAGCAAGGGGCGCAACCTGTTGTTCCTTCGACGAACCGCCAATCCGGACGAGTTCGAGGTGGCTGTGCCCGTCTACGAGACTGCCATCCGCCTTGCCGACAGTCAGCCCTACTACACCAACGATAAGTCGGCAACATCAGTTCTGTTCGCGCTCACGCTGGAGTTCGAGGCTGCTCTTCAGCAGTTTGACGGCAACGATGTCATATACATTGAGCGCATCTTCGACTTGCTTGGAAAGACGGAAGGCATTGCGGAACTCTCAAGATTTTCGAAAACCGTAACGCTGCCAATACAACAAGACATCGCCGTTGCTCTCGTAGCGCACGACCAACTCGAATACGAACCGATCGCCATCTCCTTGTTGATAGATGACTCTGCACCGGCATGGAAACGTGAAAATGCCGCTAGCGCTCTCGGCCGACACGGAACAGAACGTGCCCTACCCTACCTCCGGCAGGTCGCCTCCGCCCCGACAACAACTGACGATTTGAAGACGTTGCACGTTTGGGCGCTCGAGGGTTGTCAGCGACTCGAAAGTCGCCTGACGCAACAACGTAATCGCGGGGATTAGCTGCGCAACCGTCGATCATCACAACTGTTGAAATATCGCTATTAAACTCACGATCCGTAGGGTCTGCGGTCATTGGAGAGTTGTCGCCAAAGGGGCATGGAGCGACACACTGTGAGTGGTGTACCGGTGTACCGGGTCGGGATCGAACCCGGGTCACCTCTGATGAACTCCTAAGTTGCTGATTCCAGGCATTCAGCTGAAGTAGAGTTACGAGGCTCGCGGCCAGGTTTGTCCACTTTTTGTCCACCGGATCGTACCTTATTTATCTGTCGATTGCGATAAATCGGCGTTCGGTCCTCGGGTCCTCGTGGCCGCGACGTGGCGGAGTTGTTCAGAAGCACGCGATCGCCAATGATCGCATCACGCTCCCGACATGCGACCAATCCGAGCAAACCAAATCAGGTCCTCCAGACCCTGTCTCGTCACAACTTGCTCACGGTGCCGTCGAAAAAATTCGTCACCCAGCTCCCCGGATTCCAAAGAAGGTCACGAGATTTGCCGGAACTCGTACAACGGTCCAGATCTGCCCACTCTCGCACACCCCAGCCTTCATTTTACAGACGAGAGTACAGTAGCGTTAACCGCGATCGTGTCCTAACGTCATCTGCCGGCAATCGAGGTGAGACCTCCTGCCCAAGAAAGGGATCGCCACATCTGGATTGTGACAACGAGGTACCAGAGCCCCAGGGCAGGTCCCAAATCAACCAAACCAGCATTCTGGGGCGCGGTCGGAAACGTGTACAAATGGAGCCCCAGCAGACCAGCAGCAATCGCAATCCCGGAAATCGTGAAGATTCGCCCGAAACGTGGATGTCTCAGCATCGCGAGGGCGAAACAGATCGTGCCGAAACCCACGTAGGCATCCCAAGCGACATCCAGACCGAGCCAGATGGCAATAAACTGGGTTGACACCTTGTCGCCGCCAGCCGAATAACGAACTGCCAATTGCACCAGACCCATAGCAGAAAACAGCGCCCCGGCCAAAGCGTTCAACATTAAGCCCAGGGTGCTTGACAGCGATGGCGTCTCCCAATCAAGCAATCGTCGCAGGCCGTAGCTCGCCACACCCAGTGCAGGGCCGAAGCAAGCCACCAGCGTTGTTGTCGTGGGCTTAGGGAGAGGCGCAAAGGCGGCGAGTGGGTAAGCCAAACAAGCGAAGAATCCCGCGACGATTCCAAGCCGGATAGCTTTTTGACCCACCGACGATGCGAACTCATCAACAAAACCACGCATATCGCCTCCGTTGCATTAGCATTTGTTCGGTCAAGGATCTGGCTGGTTACTGTCGCTCGATTCGAAGAGCCGCGGAACCAATCCGTATCCGTCCCCAGCAATACAGTAAACCTTTCTTTCTCATGCTTTGGTTTGTGGCGCCTGACCCACATTCGCGTGGACGGATTATCTGCGCCCCTTCCTTTATCCGACTACGGAAGGGTTGACCGTCAACCAGCCAGAGTGGGGTCAGACGAACGACAAAGTAATTAGCGCGCGGTTCGACCCTCTTCTATGAATGTGATCACTGGGGCCCACCACTGCTCGAGGGGGCCTTTGTAGGCAGCGTTGTGACGAAGGCCGTGCAGCGTTACAAATTGCTTAGGCTCCGGCGCTGCCTGGTAAATGCCCTCGCCCATCCAGATGGGATTCGTGTGGTCCGCATCGCTGTGTAAAACCAGTATGGGAGAATGGCTGTGAGAGATGGCCGCGACGCTGTTCCATTGGTCGGGAAGAACTCGCGCCATCCATCGGGGAATGCCCCAGCCCTGCACCGCGCCATCGCGCCCGGAAGAAAACGAGCCGCCAACGATCATGCATGCGGGTGCAGGATGAAATTCCGTGTAGGCATCGAGCAGAACGGCATTGCCCATGGAAAAACCAAGGGTGCAGATGCGGCTCGTCTCTGCGAAACGCGCGTGAAAGAGTGAGTAGGCAGCGATGGCGTCCTGATGCACATTGCGAACTGTCCCCGGCGGGCTGCTGTCGCCATTACCGGAGTAATCGAAAACAACGGACGAAATGCAGTGGTCATGGAGGAGACGCTGTACGTTGACCCATTGCGAAATAGTTTCGCCCACTCCGTGGAAGATGAGGAGTGCGGCTCGGGGTTGGCAAGTGGACGGTGCTTCGACAACGTAGGCATCCAAAAGACGGCTGCCGCTAGGGATCTTGAGTCGTTCATAAGCCAGCCCGGCTGTGGCTGGTGTCTCTGGGCCATTAGGACCGGTGGAAATCATGGCCCGCTCTAAGTGTTCAAGCAGCAGCGGAGAAAGTCCGAGGATGAGCAGCGCCAGTGCTACAACGGCAATCGCCGCATTTCGGTAGCCGCTACGCACCGGCCTTCCTCACTGTGCGCCCGATATTAGCACGAGTGCTTATCGTTTGCTGGCGCATGACGCGGCTTATCGAGCGTATGATCGAGGCGATCGAGTCAGCTGTCTCGAGTGGTTAGCTAATGCAGCCGCTGTGCGGACCTGCTGTCCCGGATGCGAAAGGCGTCACTTCTTTGCAGCGCAATACCAGGAGGTGTTCAATGGCTACCTACATTATTCTCAGTCGTTTCTCTCCCACCTCCTTCCAAGACCCGCGGGAGTTTAAGGGCATTGCGGAGAAAGTCAGCACGAAGATTCGCGAGCAATGTCCCGGTGTGGTCTGGAAGAGTAGCTATGCCACGCTAGGACGTTTTGATGTTGTTGACGTTGTCGAAGCGGACGATCCAAAGCAATTGGAGAAGGTCGCCATGCTCATCCGCGCGTACGGACATTCGACCACTGAGACAATGCCTGCCACGCCGTGGAAGGAGTTTCTGGCAACACTTTGAACCCATGGAGCGACACACTGCGAGTGGTGTACCGGGTCGGGATCGAACCCGGGTCACCTCCGATGGACTCCTAAGTTACTGATTCTACACATTCAGCTAAAGTGGAGTTACGAGGTTCGCGGCCAGGTCTGTCCATTTTTTGTCCACCGATTCTTCCTTTATCGCATGCGGTCGACGCCAAATGAAATACGTCGACGGGTGAGAATGTTTTTGGCGCGCACGAGGGTGTACACACCTAGAACAATGTTTCCGAATCTGTGAGGTTACCCTCTACCCAATTAGGTTCTGTCTCGCCGGACATTAATAGTTGAGTGTGTATCCGTTTCGTTGGCGGTCGGCTGCCACGTTGCGGGCTTGGTTAAGCTGCGCAGGTACGAGACTGAATACTAGTGAATGTAAATAGTCCTAATCATCGTTTACAATGTGCTGCTCCATTGAGCAGCTTTTAGATGCTACCGGAGGAAGGATACGCCACAACCTCCGTTTAACGCAGTGACGCAGTTACAAGGGTGGTTTTCTCATCCCTCACGGTCAGAAAAGAAAACCCAGTAGTACGCGAGAAGCAAACCAAATCATTACCCAGCGCGGGTTCGGTCTGATAATAACCCACCCGGTCTCCGGTGGAGGCGTTCAGTACTAGGTATTGTTCCTTGGGGGCGCCTGTGTTCCCCTTGCCCTCAAAGCTCGTTAATTCTACGTTCACCAACCCACCCGAG
>CAZDYZ010000115.1:0-3304 GCA_964509525.1 uncultured Acidobacteriaceae bacterium | reverse complement strand
GCTGCCGCAACTTGCTTGCCCTCCTCGATCAGTTCACGCAGGAGGTGGCCTAGATCGCTGAACTCCGCCTCCGAAGCAAAGTGGGACGAGTGTGGCAGTTCGGTCAGCGCCGCGACACTATTAACCGACGCGTTAAAAATGAGCTTCGACCACTGTGCGGGACGAGCATCCCGCAAGGCCTCAGCCTTCAGCCCGGAAGCGTTGATGAGCGCCGCCAACTCTTCCACGATCTCGAACGGCGTGGCCGTCGGCTCAAAGGGACCCATCCATGTCGGGGTGTTCAGCTCATAATGCACGTGATCGTCGGCGAAGCGCGTGCCGCTCATGAATGTCGTTCCGCGGATTACTCGGCCCTCCGGCATGAAGCTGGCGATGATCTCCTCGCTGCCCAATCCATTTTGCGCCGACAACACCCCAGCGCGACGCAATAGATGCGCAACCGGAGCGAATGCCTCACGTGTCCGGCTTGCTTTGGTGGCGACGATACCGAAGTCAAACTGCGGTAACTCGTCAGGTCTGGTTGAGGCCCCCAACTGGGCGTGAAACTGATGGTGTCCGGTCACCCGAATGCCCTTCTGGTTGATACTACGCGCGTGGTCTTCACGCCGAACTATCCCCCATACCTCAGCAACTCGCGCCAGATGAGCGGCGTAGAGGCTGCCGATCGCGCCAAGCCCGACAATGAGGACGCGTTTCAAATCTCGTTCTCTGCCAGACAGCCACGAAGACAAATCCAAACTCGGAAAGGGGCTGCTGACTGAAAAAACAAAGGCCGACTCAGAGAGAGGAAAAACTCGTGACCGGCAAGCTGTTCCTGCGATCTGTAATGAGGGCTAATCAACTCTAACCCGCTCCGTCTTCACGTTCATGTCCAACTCGCCACGCTTTTTCCTCTGAATCAGCTCAAACAGTGTGCTGGCATTGTTATGAGAAT
Organism: uncultured Acidobacteriaceae bacterium; assembly: GCA_964509525.1. Classification (GTDB taxonomy): domain Bacteria; phylum Acidobacteriota; class Terriglobia; order Terriglobales; family Acidobacteriaceae; genus Bog-257. The sequence goes on along the minus strand of CAZDYZ010000115.1, from coordinate 2,370 downwards.
CGGCAATGATGATGCCGTCCGTGTACAAGGCATCCTGCAAGGCGGCCGAGATGCAATGCAGCGGGGCACCGCCGCCTTCGCCCATACCCTTGGCACCACTGTAGCTGTGCGGTGACGGGGTTTCAATGTTGCCATACTTCACATTCGGCATGTTGACTGCGGTGATTGGGGTGTAGTCGCTGAAAGTACTGGTTAGCATGTTGCCGTTCTCATCGTAGGCGCAGCTTTCCATTAGTGCCGCACCGATGCCGTGCGCGGTAGCGCCATGTACCTGGCCTGCGACAATCATGGGGTTGATCACCTTGCCACAATCATCCACAGCGGCGTAATCAAGGATTCTTGGAATATAAGTCTGCTTGTCGATCTCGATGACCGCGATATGCAACTGCGAAGAGTAGGTCAGTGTCAGGTTACCGTATTTCTTCTGTACGTCCGGCAGGTGAAACGGCGCGCGCCACGTATAGCGGCAATTCAGCGTGATCGCCCGCAGTTTTTCGGGTACGACAGCTGTGTTCACATTCGCGAGGTTCGCGAGGCCGCTGTACGGAATCGCCTTCTTGCCACCACGCACCCGAATTTCGGGCCCCTGCTTGCCGACACCGAACTCGAGTTCATGCTCGCTGGTCTCGAGAGCGAATGCCGCCAGTTTTTTCATCTCATCCTTGAGCAATTGCACGGCACCGTTCACCGCCGACAAGCCCGAAACTGCGAACTGGCTGGCATAAGTGCCGCTGTGCCCGGTATGGACATTGCGCTCGGTATCGAAGCCGACCCGCACGTTGACCATTTCGGGACGGATATTAAGAATGTCGGCGACAACCTGCGACACGGTTGTCTCGTGGCCTTGTCCCTGTGGCACCGAACCAACTGCAACGATCACTTCGCCATAGATGTCGAGCTTGGCATTGGCGGCCTGCGAGTTTCCGGAGAATGGCGCTTGCGGATTAACGATCCGGGATTGTCCAAAATTGTTGGTTCCGGAGTCGAGCGTGGTCCCGATACCAATTCCCAACCAGCGGCCATTGGCTTTCGCCTTTTCGCGCTTGACTTGCCAATTGTCCCAGCCAATCAGATCCTTCGCCATCTTCAGCATGCCAGGATAATTCCCTGAATCGTAAATGCAACCGTTGGGCGTCGTGTAGGGGAACTCTTCGGGGCGAATGTAATTGCGCAGACGCATCTCGTCGGCCGGGATGTTCAGCTCATGGGCACAGATATCCAGAACACGCTCCAGGAACCAGAGATGCTGCAGGCGCGAATAACCACGGTTCGGGCCAACGGGACACTTGTTCGTAACCACCTGGGTGAAATCGATGCGCAGGTTCTTGAGTCGGTAGGTCGCAGGTGTGACCTGGGACCAGATCACGCAACCCAGGGGTTCGTAGCGCGGATAAGCGCCGCAATCGTCTATGTGCCTGGAATTCACGGCGAGAATAATGCCGTCTTTGTCGAGGGCCACGCGGGTATCGCGGAATATACGCTCGTTGCCATGTGCGCTCGAAACCATGTGCTCGGAACGCGTCTCCGCCCACTTGATGGGTGCGCCGTTGGCCTTGCGCGACGCCAGCGCGCAGACCGCCATCTGCGGATAGTTGGTGATCTTGATGCCAAAGCTGCCGCCAATGTCATGAGTCTGCACCCGCACCTGGTCCATGCGCAGATGCAGGGCGGGAGCGAGCAACTGAATGCCCATAGTGGGAAATGAATTGTTGCTCCAGAAGTACAGACGTTGGTCGTTGCCGTCCCATTGCGCGATCACGGCGTTGTTCTCCAGCGGCGTGCTGGAGAAACGGTGCATGTGCAGGTGGTCTATGGAGATTCGGTAAGCAGCCGTGGCAAAGGCCTGTTCCACCTCACCATACTCAAATCTGCCGTTCCAGACGACATTGGTTCCCATGGCGTCATGAAGGATGGTTTTGTCAGTCGCAGCGACCTCGCCGTCAATCACCGCATCGAGAGGTTCGTAGTCCACTCGCACCAATTCGGCGGCATCTTCGGCTACCGCCGGCGATTCAGCAACGACGGCTGCTACAGGCTCACCCTGATAGCGGGCACGGTCCACTGCCATCGGATAGTCGAGAATCCTGTTACTCGGGGCAGGCCCTATCTCGAAGAACGGATCGATCAGTTTGGGGATTTCTGGGCCCGTGAGAGTGCACACTACACCGGGCTGCGCTTCGGCTTCCGAGACATCGACGCCTGTAATCCTGGCGTGGGCGTAAGGTGAGCGCACGAACACCAGATGCAACATCCCGAGCATCTTGATGTCGTCCACGAACTTGCCTTTCCCGCGGACCAGGCGCGCGTCTTCCTTGCGTCTCAGAGGCTGTCCCACCCAGCCGCTTGCCTCGCTATGGGTTGCGGCCGCCA
>CAZDYZ010000114.1:0-2562 GCA_964509525.1 uncultured Acidobacteriaceae bacterium | reverse complement strand
CCGGGCCGTGCTTTATCACAGCAGCCTGGCAGTGATGTACACATGTCGGCTTCTTGCCTTTGTTGAGCCGTGCGACGCATAAATCACATTGATCGGTCGGAACTGGAACATACGAGTACTGCCATTTATCATCCGCAATCTTCCAAGGTCCGACCTCGGCTACTTTGATTCCCCATTGCCCCAGCGGCAGCGAGTGCTCCATCTGGCAAGCGATTTCGCAAGTTAAACAGCCGGTACAGAACTTGTAGTCAATCAATAAACCTTGCTGGGTCATATTACATCTCTCCTTCCTGTACCTTGTAGATCTTGCACAATAACGCTTTGAAATTTGCACCAAAGCCGCTTCTCCCGGGAAGGTTCTGCATTAGATGGTTGATGTTCAAATCCCACACCTTATACAACTTCTCAGGCGATTCTTCTGGGAACCACCAGCCATGGTCGGTGCTAACAACCCTAGGGTCGATCGTCGGTGTTACCTTCGCTTTCCTTCTAGCGCGACCTCGGTGGTTCTCGATCCAGATCCAGTCTCCCGTTTTGATACCATATTGCGTTGCGGTTTCGGGATGCAGCTCGACGGTAGGATCTGGCGACAAGGCGCGCAGATGAGGAATCTGGCGATGTTCAGAATGGAACCGTGCGCCATGCCGCATGCCCGAGGTGAGGATGAGTGGGTACTTTTTGTATAGCTCCGGCGTGTTATACGGGCTCTCCGTTGGTTCTTCAAAATACGGCAACGGATCCAGTCCGCACTCTTCGCACGCATTCGAACGCAACTCTATCTTTCCCGAAGCCGTGTTGAACCCAGGTTCCCCATCTTCCCGGGCCAGGCCTTTTTCGTATTTCTTGTATTGCCACGGGCGGTAGATGGGTGCCTGTTCGCGCACAGCGGTGAAGGTTTCGTGTATGTAGGAATTCTCATAGAACGTACTGAGCATCTCCTGGACGGTCTCCCACGGCCATGCTTCGGGGGCGATGCGCTTCCCAAGTTCGAAGTTAATCTGCACATCCGGTTTGGCCTCGCCGACAGGTTCAATTGCCTTATTGATGGTCGCCCCAAACTGAATTCCCTCGACGGCGCGACAGCCATCCCGCTCAACGAATGTCGCTGAGGGCAACACGATGTCGGCCATAGCCATTGCGGTCGGGGTCATAAAGAGATCGACAACCACATTGAATTCCGACTGCAGGAAGCCCTCCAGTAATTTCTTGGGCTGCGCGGCGGTGCAGGCCAGCGGGTTCGTCGTCTGGAGCCACCAACCCTTTATGGGATAAGGCTCTCCGGTCTCCAGGGCCTCGAAGATGGCATCCGAAGAAGCGAACAGGAATCCATAGTTAAACAGTGGGTACTTAGCGCGGCCGAATTGCTTTTGAAAGACTTCGTCGCTGATCAGTTCCCGACCCCATCCAAAGCCAGTGTTACTGATAAACAGAGAGGGAATCATTCCTCCCGGAACGTCACAGTTCCCGGTAATCGACCATAAAGATGCCAACGCCTGAGCTGCCGGCAGCGCCTCTTTTGTCATGTCAATCGCCAGTCCCCACTGAATCGCCGAAGGGCCGCATTGCGCAAACATACGGGCTGCGGCGATAATCTTTTCCTTTGGAATCCAGGTAATCTCGGATACCCGCTCAACCGGGTACTGTTGCACACGCTCAGTCAACGCGTCGAATCCCAGGGTCCACTTCTCGACGAACTCTTTGTCGTAGAGCTTCTCGTTGATGATGATATTCAAGAATCCGAGCGCAAGCGCAGCATCGGTACCTGGGCGAAGCTGCAGCCACAGGGCGGCCTTCGACGCCAGCCACGTCAGCCGGGGATCGATCACGATAAGTTTTGTGCCACGCTTCAACAGGTCAACAATCCAGTGTCCGTAGAAACCATCGGCGCTCGAGTGAACCGGGTTGTTTCCCCATATCGCCACACACCCCGGAACTCGATATCTAGGATCGTCATAACGCTTTTCGAGAGCCTGGGAGCAATCGGTAATCCAGAACGAGCCGGTCATTCCGTAGGTGGCCGCGATTCTAGGCATGTAACATGCTAAACCGCTTAATAGATACGCCCAGTTGGGGCTGCCGAAGGAAAAGGCAAGTCGCTGTATGTATTGAGCTATGTCTCTTCCGGTACCTTGAGCGAAGATAACCGATTCGGGGCCGTATCTCTGTTTAATGGAATTGAGCCGTTCGAGAATGGTGTCGTACGCCTCATCCCAAGTGATTCGTTGCCAATTGTTCTGGCCTCGCTTCCCAACACGTTTCATCGGATACTGCAGTCGATCTTTGTGGTACACAACCTCCGGCAAAGCCAAGCAACGTGGACAAAGTCTGCCTTGGTTGTACGGATCGTTCTCATCACCTTCCACTCTTATAAATTTCCCGTTCTTGTCCGTATAAATCCTTACCATGCACCCGTTGTGGCACCCTGGACCCGACCAGGCGCTGCCCCGGGTCACAATCAACCCATCCTCTTCAAAACGCCACGGCTCCTTTGCTGTACTCATTATTCATCTCCTAAAACTACATTTCGGTACCGTCCCGGTTCGTCGTCAAAGCAATGGCTGC
>CAZDYZ010000113.1:0-4036 GCA_964509525.1 uncultured Acidobacteriaceae bacterium | reverse complement strand
TCTCCCGCAGTCAATCAGGCCGGAAAGCTGGCCAGCAGCTACGGCTTGCAGAACCATGGGCTGTTGAACCTTCGGCGTGTCTACTGGAACCTGCCGACTCCGGCGCTGTATGAGGAAAGCATTTTCCGCTCTGAAGGAGGTCTGTCGCACCTCGGGCCTCTGGTGGTCGACACTGGCAAACACACTGCGCGGGCTGCGGCTGACAAATTCGTCGTGCGCGAACAATCCACCGAAGACAAAATCTGGTGGGGCACCTACAACCGGCCGTTCACCAGCGAGAGTTTCAGTGCGCTGCTGGCACGCCTGCAAGGATACCTGCAGGGCCGCGATGTCTTTGTACAGGACTGCTACGCGGGGGCAGACGAGGACTACAGGCTCCCGATCCGCATAATTACGCAAAAGGCATGGCATAGCCTGTTTGCGCGCACGATGTTTTCCAAGATCCACAGCCACGACGCATTGCAACGGCACGTGCCGGAGTTCACCGTGATCGCAGCGCCGTCATTCCAGGCTTCACCGATGGTGGATGGCACACGGACGGAAACGTTCATCATCATCAATCTCCGCGAGCGACTGGCCATCATCGGAGGCACCAGTTACGCCGGCGAGATCAAGAAGACAATTTTTACGGTCCTGAACTTCCTCTTGCCGCTGCAAGGCGTCCTCTCCATGCACTGCTCGGCCAATGTAGGCGATGATGGTGACGTTGCGATCTTTTTCGGGCTCTCGGGGACTGGCAAGACAACCCTTTCCGCCGATCCCAAGCGTCGCCTGATCGGGGATGACGAGCACGGCTGGAGTGATAACGGGGTATTCAACTTCGAAGACGGCTGTTATGCGAAGGTTATTCGTCTTTCGCCGGACGCCGAACCCCAAATCTATGCATGCACTCAGATGTTCGGCACCGTCCTGGAGAATGTCACGTTCGATCCGCTCTCGCGCCATCTGGACTTGAACGACAGCAGTGTGACGGAGAACACGAGGGCCGCTTATCCCTTGTCTTATATCGCAAACTGCCTGCCTGAAAAACGGGCGGGACATCCGAGGAACGTCATATTCCTCACCTGCGACGCCTCTGGGGTGATGCCTCCGATTTCGAAGCTGAGTCCCGATCAGGCCATCTATCACTTTATTTCGGGCTACACCAGCAAAATCGCAGGCACGGAAATCGGCCTGGGCACGGAACCGGAGATTACCTTCAGCACGTGTTTTGGCGGGCCGTTCATGGTGCATCATCCGCTCGCCTATGCGGAGTTATTGAAGGAGAAGATCGAAAAGCATGGCGCACAGGTGTGGCTGGTGAACACTGGCTGGACTGGCGGGCCGTTTGGAGTAGGCAAGCGCATCAGCATCCAGCATACGCGCGCTTTATTGAATGCGGCGCTGAGCGGCTCTCTACTGCATGTTGCGTACAAGAAAGATCCGGTGTTCGGCTTTGAGGTGCCTGTGCAATGCGAGGGAGTGCCGTCGCAGATTCTCGATCCGACGAATACCTGGCCAAGCCGGGAGCAGTACTTCAGCAAGTACGACGCACTCGCAGCACGCTTCATCGAGAACTTCAAGCTGATGCTGGCCGAGTGTCCCGATCATATCCGGGAGGCCGGGCCCAAGCGCCTCACAACAAGCTGCATTCGCTAAAGAGCGAGTGCGAATGTAACGCACGGTCCAGGATGCCGCCCCATCCCCACTTGAGCAGCACAGAGTTGCAAATGGCCTCTGCCGCGAAAGCTGATCCCGCCACGATTCAACCCCCAACAACCCACTGGTCGATGTCTTTTGGTAGCGATTTGGTAGCAGATTGCACTGTTTATAGCGGGTTTTCCGGGCTTGTCCGGCTATTAACCCCTTTAGGATTTGACACGGTAGAGGTCAGGGGTTCGAGTCCCCTCGTGCGTACCATGTTTTTCAAACGCCTTGGCCGCTTACACCTCATTCTGCAAGGCTCCAAGTGGCTCCAGTAAGGGCACCGATGGCTCTTCCTGCTGGGGAGAATTCGCATACCTTCTTGAAGATTGCCCTGGAACCCGGGGCAGCAAGCTCAATGGCTTTCTTGATGCGGCGAGCTTATATCCGTTGAGTCTCCAGTGTTGTGATCTTCGATTTGAAAGCGAAGAAACTGGTGGACAGCTTTTACGGCCTCGGCGTTGCTTGATTTAATCAGCACTTTGCCTCCAGCCGGGAGTTTCTCAAACATGTAGGTGATGTCGGCGCGTTCCTTTTGCATGATCGGGACACCCGGCGGGCTTGGCTGTGCACGAACATCGGAGTGGAAAAGTTGCCATCCGAGAACATCGCAGCGATATGCCTCAAATGCGCTCTTATCTCGTGCGCACTTTCCGAGTCCTCGCTGTTGTTAGCAGTCACTTCAACAGCGCCGCCATCCAAGTACATGCGGAAGTGGTGAGTTGTCTTGTCGTGTCTAAATCCCATCGCCTCGTCGCCGTGCTGCTCGACATCGGCATGATGGTTGGTTGAGGCGTTCACATGTTGTTTGTGCAATGGACAGCATTTCCTGAGCGGCTAACGACGCTGCGAATAAAAGCAGAAATGCCAACATCGTTGTCATGGCTTACCCTTTACCCTTCCCCCTTAACTTGGCAGACGTCTTGACGGAAGCGTTCATGGTTGTTGGCAGCGAGTACAGCAAGCTCGACCTCTTGCCATCGGCCCGAAGCAGCCTGCCTTCCCAATCGGAAAGTATCGTTTTGAGGTACTTTTCTGCACACTTTAGCGATTTGATGTCCGCGTCGATTCCCTTAAGCTTTTCGTGGGCGACCTCGTAGACGCGGCGACATGGTGTTCCGCCAGCGTCACGAGCCTTCAGCACCTCGGCCAGTTCTGCCAGTGTGAAGCCCACGCGGAGGGCGCTTCGTACAACCCGCACACGTTCGACGGCGCTCTCTGGAAACACTCTGTATCCAGCCTGAGTTCTGGCAGCTTTAGGCAGAACACCAATCCTTTCGTAGTAACGAATCGTGTCCGGGCTAACGCCTGTCGCCTTTGCCAATGAACCGGGTCGAAAACTTCGTGCGCTGACACCGTCTGCTCAGATTGTGCATCATCACTTACCGTCGAGCTTAAAGGAACCAGCCCGATCGTACGCAAACGGCAACCGCATGTTCAGGGGACACTCGGTTCAAGTCTCGCATTGAGCAGGTTCGAGGCGTCCGATGGGAAATAGGAAACTGTAATGCGCGATCTTCTGTTCTCTGTGAGCGGATTATCGGCGAAGGCACCGGTCGGTAGACTACCTCGATGAAAGGTTCCGCTCCTATGGTCCGCGGTTCCATTTTGCTTATGCTTGTCCAGTGCTTTCTCGGTACAGTTTGCATGGCTGAGAGACGAGTCGCAGCTGCTGACTGCGCCGCGCGAAACGATTGGGGTGTAGAAGCACCGCAACCACACAACCCCGTCTTGCAGGAAGTTGCTGACTTTGTGGAGACGCCAAATCCTGCGAACACGATGCAGCAGTCTGGGCCTCTGCCGACGTGTCCGGCAAGCAACGATTACTAGAAGCCATCTCATAAATAGTTCCTCATCAAAATGAGGACACAACCGAGCCGGAGCATGCCGAGGGAAGTTGGCTTCGTGATACTCCCAGGGGATGACCAGACGGCGAAAGTTATGCAGCCAGGCAAACAAGCGTTCGATCTTCCAACGACGGCAGTAACGGCGCAATTCACGTCCGTCCTGGGTAGGAGGCTTGCGGCGGTTGTCTTTGTGGGGCGCAATCAGCTTGACCCCTTGCCGTTGCAGGGTCTGATCCAGCGGGTCGCTGTCGTAAGCCCGATCGCCGATCAGTCGCTGGGGCGCTTGCGCCGTAAAGCGCTGGGCGACGGTGACGGCGACGAGGCGAGTCTCATGCGGCGAGGCGGTGAAGCGGAAGCTGGTGCCGAGGGTAGGTCGGGAAACCATCCGCATCTTGCTGCGGACGCATGATCTGAAGCCGTGGCGGGAAAAAAATGTGGTGCGTGGCGGAACTGGATGAAGAGTATATCCGGCGCATGGAGGATATCTTGGCGGTGTACGAAAAACC
>CAZDYZ010000112.1:0-8364 GCA_964509525.1 uncultured Acidobacteriaceae bacterium | reverse complement strand
CGTATGACTTAGCGCTCCCCACATAGGTTGTTTGGTGCGCCCTTGCCTGTCTCAGGCTAGGTGAAGGACGCGAAGCCGCTGCCGAGTTTCAGAAGATGATCGAACTACCGTGGATTTTCCAAGTTCGTTGAGCTGGGAACTAAAGACTTCTCACAGGCCAGTCTAATCTGTTCAAAGGTTCGACCATTCCCCCGTGGCTACTGATAGAATCGAGCGATTTAGGAGGGGCACCTTCTCGTGGCGGAGCGAAAAGTTGATAGCCTGCCGGTGACAGAAGCTATCGCGGGGAGCCCACAACCGAATGTTGGCAAGAAGGTGGTCGGCCGCCATTGGCCAGTGCTGCAACTGTTCGTTCTCACCGTGCTGCTGGTCACCCTAGGGTTGATTTGTCTCAAACTGAAGTTCTGGGTCCTTGATCTGGACCTCTGGGTTCATCTTAGAGTCGGGGATTGGATCGTCCAGAACCATGCGTTTCCTCACAGTGGCCTTTTCTCGCGCACGGCTGCCGAGCGTCCCTGGATCGCCTACAGCTGGGGGTATGAGCTCCTGTTTTCGCGTGTCTACGCGTGGTTTGGCGTCATGGGCATCGGAATATTTGAAACCCTGATGACGCTTGCCGTGGCCTACACCGTTTATTGGATGGTCTGTCGTCTTTCCGGTCGCTTCTGGATATCCTGCCTACTCGCCACAATCGCCTGTGCTGCTTTTCTGGTACCAACCTTCGCCCTGCGTTGTTGCTCCGTGGTGTTGTTCACCGTAATGCTCACGTTGATTCTGGAGGCAAATCGTAGTGGCCGAGTGCAACCCCTGTACTGGTTGCCGGCGGTCTTCTTGCTGTGGTCGAACCTTCACATCCAATTCACCTACGGCGTTGCTGTTTTCAGTTTATTTGTCGCCGTGAACCTCCTCCAACGCCTAGCAAGCTCTCTGGGCTTAGCATCCGACTTCCTGCTACAACCCACCCTACCAGTGCTGCCACTAACGGCGATCTTTGCCGCATGCATGTTAGCAACTTGTGTTGGTCCTTACTCTTACCACTTGTACCAAGTCGTCTATGGATACGCAAAAGCGAAAGTGCCGTACGCCATGATTATTGAGCTGCAGGCCCCCGATTTTAGCCGCTACGGCCACTATGCGCAGCTCCTGCTCGCATCCGCGGCCTTTGTTGCTGTTGGCTGGAGAAAGCAGGTCGATCTTTTCAAGCTGGTCCTGCTGGCCGTTGCCACAGCAGTGGCCTTTCACGCGGTACGGGACGCGTGGTTCATCTGCATTCCGGCGGTCGCTTGCATCGCCGACGACCTAGCTCCCGAGGCCTCAGGCGAACCTGCGGAAACCCTTCCTGAGAACCTGGTTGTGGCTGCAGTCGCGGTGGCAGCATTGTGCCTGCTTGCGCCCAGCGTGGGCTTCACACCTTCTAGCATTGATCAGCTCCTTCGCCGACAGCTCCCTTTCAACGCCGTACAATTCTTGCAGGAGAATCCTCGCCAAGGTCCGCTCTATAACAGTTTTGATTGGGGTAGCTTCCTCATCTGGCACATGCAGGATTATCCGGTAGCAATCGATGGACGCACCGACCTCTACGGCGACAAAATGGTTGAGCTATTCACCCTGACCTCGAGGGGGGTGTCTTACCAGGACGATCCTTATCTCAACCAATCGCGACTAATACTGCTGCAGCAAAAAAATAATTTGGTCAGGTTCTTGAGGGCTGACCCCCATTTTGAGCTTATCTACCAGGATAGGCTTGCTGCGGTTTTCATTCGCCGCTAGGTTGGTAGGATTGTCGGTTCGCCGATGGGAAAGCTCTACGGGTAGGTTCAGTCGTTTTGTGGAATCAGGACCATTGCAAGATCGTCGAGGTACACCACCTTGAACCTTGGGGTTGCGCTAAGCGCCACTGCCATCGGAGCTTCACGTTGCAGCAAGATTGTGCGTGCATAGACGAAGCTGAAATTGCCTGAAAGGGGGATTTCGGCATGAGTTAGCTTGAAATAACGCAGGGTGATCTCGTCTCCGTATAAGTCATTACGTGCGTCGATCGCAACGTCATACTCAGGTAGGTACCAGGTGAGGAAGCTTCCCCAGTCATAGGCATTGAACAGCGGTCCGGGGAGGTGGTTCTTACGAATGTAGTCACAAGCCCGCACCGGCTGGGTCTTGCCAACTTTGGCTAGCAGCGCGTCACGACCGGAAGGAATAAAGCAAATCGTCGCCACCCACAGCGCTAGAACCACGAGTGCCGCTGTGACCAGGTTTTCCACTTTCCGCCGCCGTACTCCCTCCCGCGATGCCTCCGAATGCTGGCTAGAAAGTGCAGCCCCTATTACGGCGGTGGAGGACACCACAACCAGCCACGAGTCGTGCTGAGCAGCGAGCGAGAGCATCAAGCTGACGATCATCAGCGCGAACTGAAACAGATCTCGCGAGCGGCGCCGCCCTAGCCAAAAAAAAGCTGCCATCGCCAGCAGCAGAAGCGCATAGTCCTGCGGTCGGCGGAAGGGGACAGCATTCAGTTCCGGAAGATATGCGAGCAAAGCAGATCGGCCGAAGTTCCGCAGTGCAATACCATACAGTTTGTAGCTGTAGGGCGTCAGCATGGTGGCGAACAGTGCAGCGGTGGTCAGTGCTACCATCGTTCGTAGCGGCACAGCCGGTGTTTGCCCCGCAAACCAGACCAATCCGAAACGCCGGCAAATTTCAGTCACCACGGCCACGAGCAAAAGCACAGCCAAAAGGACCAAACCATCGACGAATTGGATGTCCAAGTTCGCCCAAATGGTGAACAGCAGTGGCAAACAAAGCAGCGGGAGTCTGTTGCCGGTCCTCCGAACGTGCAACAGTACAGCCAGTTCGATGGCGTACAGCAAGATTGAGCACAATCCGGGGCGCAGTTGCAGACCAGGGACTGCATATTGGGCGACAGTCGCCACTAACGCAGCGGCCCAGAAATTCCGCCGTGACCCTCCAGCCAGCAGGAAGAAAGTCAATGCAAGTGCGACTTTGAAAATCATCAACAATACTGGAAGAGCCCGCAAGGCCATCAAGCTGTAAACTGCAGCGAGCAACACATCAAAGCCCCAGCTAGAGGCCATCCAAGGTAAGTCGGGGTACTGCGAGAAGAGGCCTTTGTGGGGCACCGCATGGTTCTGCAAAATCCAGATACCGGTGCGCAGGTGTGACCACACATCCATACCAGTGAAAGCTGAAAGACTAAAGGCCTCAAATGCCGCCGCTGTCGTAAACAGAAGCAGCAGCACGAACACCTTCAGGGAGGCAATGCTGAGGAGCCAGCGGAAGGCACTAGCGATAGCGGTTTTGTGTTGAGTCGAGCCCAACGGGCGACCACGCAAGCTTCCGCCATGCTCGTAAACGGGCACACCTCTCATTCTGCCTTCGATACTAAATGGTTAGAACGGATATGAATGGATATTCGCTTCCGTTGGAGAAATATGGACAAGAATTCTGTCCGGGGCAGAGGATGTTTCACAAACTGACGCCGCGGGCCGCAGTTTGAAAACCGTCCCATTTCCACTGTCCGGCGTGGCGGTGTCGTCGAGAGCGGCCTGCGGGCTGAAGGCAGCTCTAGCCCAAGGCCCCCTGGCGAAGCATGCCGTGCGTTAAGGAACCAGCTAGCCCGTCGGCTATCAGCACAGCGAGGCAAATACTGCAGTTTCTGGCTTTCGCAGTTGAGTCCTTGATTTCCGCTGGCACTGTCGATCAGGGCGCGAGCCGTCCGCGACCACCAGCTAAGACAGCCGCCGGTTAGCCTTAAAATGGGTTCAGTCTTGCGCGGCGACAAAATGTGTGCACAATAGGGCAACTCAGCTCTACAGATCCTGCTGTCATCATGAAGGGCCCCATGCCAAAGAATATCGTCATCTGCTGCGACGGCACCGGGAACGAAGTTAGCGACACGAATTCCAATGTGGTCAAGCTTTACAGCACGCTAACGATCAACGCCGATCAAGTGGGCTATTATCATCCCGGCGTTGGTACGCTGGGAGCTCCAAATGCGAGCACGTGGATTGGCAAGCAGTGGACACGCCTCAAGGGTCTGGGTTTCGGATACGGGCTGATGAGCAATGTCGGGGATGGTTACCGGTACCTGATGAACACCTACGAAGAGGGTGACCGCATTTTCCTATTTGGTTTCAGTCGAGGTGCTTATACAGCAAGAGCGCTGGCTGGGATGATTCACATGTACGGCCTATTGTGCCCTGGAAATGAAGGTCTTATCCCGTACATTACGTCAATGTTTGCCCGGCACAGTCGAAGTCAGGGAGGCATGAAACATACCTTCCAGGTAGCGGAAATCTTCAAGAGCGACTTCTCGCGCGATTGCGTGCTCCACTTTGTAGGGGTTTGGGATACCGTTAGCTCGGTGGGTTGGGTGTGGAGCCCGGTGGTGCTGCCGTATTCCGGACGCAATCCCATCATGCGGGCAGGACGCCACGCCGTATCCATTGACGAGCGGCGCTGTTACTATCGCGATAATCTGTGGGGAGCGCCGTTTGAGAAATCCGATGCAGAGTTCAGGGTTGACCAGAACATCAAACAGGTATGGTTTTCAGGAGTACATTCCGACGTCGGAGGTAGCTACTCAGAAGCTGAAAGTGGTCTCTCCAAGATCACGCTGGAGTGGATGCTTGCCGAAGCCTCGGCCTTCGGTTTGGTGATCGATTCTCACAAGGCAGCGGTTGTCCTGGGTCGCGACCCTAAGACCCAGGCTTTCATGCCTGATTACGTAGCCCCTGATCCGAAGGCTACGCTTCACAAGTCACTCCGAGGGTTTTGGTGGATATTGGAATTCCTTCCCCATACCCATTACGACAAGCAGCGGCACAGGCTACGCTGGAGGATTCCTTTGGGGGCACGGCGGCACATTCCGGAAGGCGCAGTTCTTCACGATAGCGTCTTGGAGCGAAAAAACTGTGGGATAGGCTACCATCCGCCAAACCTGCCTTCTCAGTACTCTGTCGAGCCGAGAAAAAATTTCCCTTTTGCTAAAAATGCGGCGCAGTAACTACAGACCTTTCTGCTGTGTAGGGGCATGCCTCTCACGCAAACAAGCACCAGCGCGACCGACAGCTCTGTGACCAGAAATGGCTTTCGAGAAGAAAGTATAGAACTCCCGTGCAAGGTACAGTTGGTCTCGCTGCGTCCCATCGCCTGGTTGGGACGATTTCAGCTGTCAGCTGAGGGTTTTGAACGAGAGGTGTTTCTTGCTGTCTTCTTTCTCGCTGCTTTTTCGGCCGGCTTCTTCGCGGCTCTGTTGACCGGCTTCCCTAGTGCCTTCCTGGCTTTCTTCTTCGCCGCGGTCTTCCGAGTAACACTCTTGCCGGATAAAACGTGGGTTAGCAGCCGGGACTCATTGGTGACTTCCGGTTCGATTTCTTCTCCGTCAGTTTTCTCGGCCGCAACCGAAAGCAATTCCGATTCATTTTTCCCTTCCTCTTCTGCGCCTGGCACAAGCAATTTGGTGCTGACCTCCGCTTCGATTACTCGCTGGTCGCTCCTTTCTGGCACGAGGGGATAGGACATAGGCTTCTCTTCTGCTTTCTCGGTTGATTCAGGTTTGGATGGCTTGAAAAACGAGGTCAACTTGGTAATGCGCAGCAGTTCTAAGAGGTGCGGCGACAAGTTGATGAATTCCAACCTGCAGTAGGCGGCTGCCGCGGCTGATACCTTCAATCCGACTAGCGTTCCCAGGCCGGAGCTGTCCACATGGCTCACGTCGGTGAGGTCCAGCACAATGCGCCGACACTTGGGAATCATGGGCTTCACGAGTTCTTTCAGCTCGCCTGCTGTGTCGCTCACCACCTTGCCGTAACAGCGAACGGTTGTCTTGTCGCCTTGCATGTCAACCTCATAACGAAAAAAGCTTGGTGACGTTGCCATGGCGTCTCCTTCCTGGGCGAAGGGTTGCATTTTTTAAGTAGAACGAAATAGTAGCGCCGGGCACAAGTTCTAATGATGTCGCATCCCGATCTAAAGGTTTGGAAAAGAATTAACCCGGTTTAACCACCCATTGAGGAATTGCGGATACCTCTGTCCCAAAGTCTGGTAATAGGCAATACGACCCTGCTTGTACTGACGATAAACTTCCACTTGTGGCAACCCGGCAAGCGCCTGCAACGACGCCGCTCCTATACTCCCATCTTCCACGAGGTTTGCTCCCAGGTTGTTCATAACGTGTTGGAGCAACTTCGTAGCGTGGGTGCCCGCATTGATGTAGAAATCACAGACTATGTTTGCGAGGTCCTGCAATCCAAAAGAATTGGCTTGGATCTGATCCCAGTACAACGCCTCGTAAATTATTCCAGCCTGAGCGTCTGTCAACGCTTTCAAATTATCCGAAGTGGGATCGATTCCTAGGAGTCGCTGGGAGCACGCCTGAAAAGTTATCATAGTGATCCCTTTGTTGGTCTCGCCACCGGGATCGGTTGGATCGTCGACATAGCCGCCTTCAAACCTCAGCACCATGGGTAAAAACACGTCAAAGCTAGCCATAGTATTCCTCCTGTCTTAGTCAGCCAGTCGTGGCCGAGAAGATTTTTCTCAGCTCGGCAACCCGGGCCAGTGTCATGTCAGCAAGGACGGTAATCTTGATCAGGGGGTACAAGGTTCCTCCACTGGCCCCGTTTGCCTCAAACTCTGCCTCGGCCTGCCGGAATAACAGCCACGCATCCTGCGCGGTCTTCAGCTTTTCTTTTCCCGTACTATCCAGCTTATTCATCAACCTCGCATATGCCAGGTCGAGATCTCGTTCTGCCTTCTCGTAACGAAGGTTTTCACACTCCCTCATGGCTGCAGTAGTCATGGCAGAACTGCATGAGGTCTCCTGGTCAACTGGTACGGCGGCATAGACTAGAGAGGAGCCAACCATGCAGAAGAGAGTCGCGAGAATTAGTATCAAAATGCGCATGGTGACTGTTCCTCGTAGTGGCACATATTTTACTCGTAGTTGAACTTTACGCGTTGAAACGATTCTCTCAGACTCAGCGCCGCAAGTAGCAGCGCTCAGAACCGAACGTTTGCCTAGGATCCCCACTGTTGTCAGACAAGAGACAAGGTCGACTCGTTTAACCTATCATTGGCCAGACATATCATCGAAAGTGGCGCGAGTTTGCTCCTTTCAGCTTCGAGAAGTCAAGAGAAAAACAACCAAATACAACGAGTTGATCAAACAGTTAGCGCACAGAGCTTATGTACGAGTTCCTGTCAGCGCTGAAACGTAATTAATCGGGGCATGATCGGCGAGTTCACGAACCGCGACGGTTCCAGCTCGGCCAAAATAATGCAGGAGATATTCTTCAGTAGCTCGGCGTTTATCTGCAGCGATGAAGTCATCGCCGGGATTCGGCGTTATGGTTCCGTCACGATCGATGTATAAAGGGTCCCCCACATGCTCGTAGCCCATAATAGACAGAGGCACACGGGTGACAACATCGCAGCAGTCAACATAGCGATGGTTAATAGTGCCTGGAATTGTCGCAACGAAACTGGCATCTCCCACCTTTGGGGAACCGAACGTATAAAGCGCAATCCGACTGTGCAGGACCGGGTTCCAGGCACTGGCCAGCAAGGTAGCGATGGCGGCTCCCAAGCTGTGACCAGTGATAAGTAGCCTCGAACCGATGGTTGGAAGGGCTTGTTCTAATGCCGGCCGGACGTCGGCGAGCGCATCGGCAAAGCCTGTGTGTACGTTACCGCCCTTTTCCCAGGGCTGTAGCGTGAAATTGGCATCGTCGGTCAAATCGGAGGGATCGTCTTTATCCGTCCCACGGAATGCAAGTACCGCCAGGTTCTGAACTCGGTTGTAGGCCAGGAAGCCGTGCGTGCCTCTGTGACTGGGGGATCCTTGTGTCTCGAAAAACCTAGACTCCGAAAATCCCACACCTGACAAAACTGTTTGGATTTTGGCTTGGTCTAATGCGAAATCTGATGATGCTCGGCAGTAGGCAAGCCGGCACATCTCGACACAGATTGCGGCTTCAGAATCCGGCATACCGACTAGGAAAAAATCTCCCCGTCGGCAGGGGAAAAAGAGGTCTATCCTGGACGCACTATAAGGAACGGCCGGCATGATACCTCCTCGACAGTATTCAGACCGGTGAAACTCTGTCATCCCTACATCCACCGATGAGGCAACGCGCCTCATCGATGAAGATTTTCAACAGCCAGAACGTCATTCAGTGCACACCCCTTAGTCCATCTCGCGGAGCGCGCCGGCTTTCACCGCAGTCCCTCCCTGGCTCGCATGCTCATTCAACCAGTCCGTTTCGTTAGGAAAGGTTATGGGCTCCAGCTTATCCCTTTGCAAGGCGCTGTTGATCGCAGGCAGTTCTGCCGCACTCAGCTTGT
>CAZDYZ010000111.1:0-7082 GCA_964509525.1 uncultured Acidobacteriaceae bacterium | reverse complement strand
CAAAGACTGTTCGTTCGGGTGCGATTGTGGACGCTACGTCGAGATCTGGAACCTGGTCTTCATGCAGTTTGACAAGCAGCCTGATGGGACACTTACGCCCTTGCCCAGGCCGTCGATTGACACCGGCGCAGGTCTGGAGCGGGTCACCGCTGTGCTGCAAGGCTTGATCTCGAACTACGACACAGATTTGTTTGTGCCGCTCATTATGCGGGCAGCGGAGTTGACGGGCACAGCCGCCGACACAGAACTGAAAAAGGAAGATCAGGACGAACGGCACCACCAGGCAGCATCGCTACGCGTGATTGCCGACCACGCGCGCGCGTCAACCTTCCTCATCTCTGATGGAGTACTGCCCTCGAATGAAGGACGCGGCTACGTGCTGCGCAAAATCATCCGCCGTGCCATTCGTCACGGTCGCTTGCTGGGCCAGGACAAGCCGTTTCTCTTCGAAATGGTGTCTGCGGTGCGCGACCTGATGAAGGACGCTTACCCTGAATTGACGGAGACGGCCAGTCGGGTGTCGGAAGTTATCCGGGGAGAAGAAGCCAGATTCGGGCACACCCTGGAGATTGGGTGGGAGCATCTGGAGGACGACATCGAATCGGAGGTGGTTTCGGCAGCACGTTCGCTGACATCAAGGGATGTTGCTTTGATCCGAAACGACGCCGTGCGCAAGGGCGAACTGAAGAGCCTAAAGGCAAGAATCTTCGAGCTCAAGCAGCGTGGAATCAAGGTGCGCCTGCCAGGCGAAAAAGCCTTCAAGCTTTACGATACCTTTGGACTGCCTCTCGATTTCATGCAAGATGCAGTGCGCGATGTCGGTTTAGACTTTGACCAAGCTGGTTTCGACGCGGCGATGGAGGCCCAGCGCGAGCGCGCTCGTGCTTCGTGGAAAGGTGGCGTGAAGACCACCGCCAGCCCGGCCTACCAGGCTTTGCCAACAACCTTATTCGATGGCTATCGCCAATTGCTTTCCACCGGATGCGAGGTACTGGCCATCATCAAGCCGGGCAATGGTACCGGCGTCGGCGCGCAAGAACTGAAGGCGGGTGAGCGCGGCGAGATCGTGCTCGACCATACTCCGTTCTACGCCGAGGCCGGCGGCCAGGTCGGCGACATCGGCTGGCTCTGCGCCGAGGATCACAATACTCTCGTCGCCGAGGTTGAAGGGGTAACCTATCCCGTGCAGGGAGTTCGCGCCCATCGTGTCGTGACCAAACAGCCCATTCACGTCGGCGACAAACTGGACGCGATGGTGAACGAAGAAGTTCGCCACGACACCATGCGCAATCACACGGGGACGCACCTGCTGCATGCCGCTCTGCGCGAGGTGCTGGGCAAGCACGTAAAGCAGGCGGGCTCGCTGGTCGATTCTTCCCACTTGCGCTTCGACTTCTCACATTTTGCGGCGCTTGCCGATGAAGCGCTGCAGGACATCGAGGATCTGGCCAACAAAGAAGTTCTGCGCAACGACCAGGTAGAGGAGATCCCGGATGTGCCCATTGACGTCGCGGTCAACGAGTATCATGCGATGGCGTTGTTTGGCGAGAAGTACGGCGATCGTGTACGTGTCATCCGCATCGGGGACTTCTCCACTGAGCTGTGTGGCGGCACGCATACCGGCGCCACCGGCGAGATTGGTTTGATCAAAATCCTGAAAGAAGGCGGTGTTTCCAGCGGTGTGCGACGCCTGGAGGCGGTTACCGGCGAAGGTTCGCTGCGCCACTTCCGCCAGGACCATCAACTGGAGAACGTCGTTTCTACCCTGGTACGGGGCGGCGACGACCGTTCTCCCGCCGAAGTCCTGAAGCAGGAACTCGACCGCCGCGAAGAAGAGCTGAAGAAACTGCGCAAAGAGCTTGAGCAAACACGGCTGAAGTCGGCTTCCAGGTCGGTACAGTCAGCGACGGAGAATGTGCGCGAGATCAAAGGAGTGAAAGTGCTCGCCACACGCGCTGATAACCTCGAACGTGCTCAATTGCGGGTCCTGATCGACAACCTGCGTAACAAGCTGGGCTCGGGGGTAGTCGTGCTTGGTGCGGTGAGTGATGGCAGGGTGGCGCTCGTTGTCGGGGTCACCAAAGATCTAGTCTCGCGCGTGCAGGCCGGCAAGGTGATTGCCGAGGTGGCGAAGAAGGTGGGAGGCACCGGCGGCGGACGTGCCGACATGGCCGAGGCCGGCGGCAAAGATCCCGCCGCGCTCGATGCCGCCCTTGAAGAAAGCTATAACGTGGTGGAGCGGTTCTTGTCATAAAATAGGCGGAACGAGATGCGAGGAGGAGCTCGGTGCGCAAGATAATGATGCTTACGCTGGGCCTAGTGATCTCTGCCGTTTGGTCGCACGCGCAATCCGGGAATTCACCTTCGGATGCAGGCCAGAATTCAGGCAAGCCATCCAGCCTGACTACGCTGGAAGGGTGTGTGCAGCTGGCGAACAATCAGTACACTCTCACCGACAGCGACCGAATGGTCCATCAACTGGCCGGCGCCGCCAACAAGCTAGGCCGCCAAGTCGGGCACTGGGTCGAACTCAGCGGTAAGCCTGGGATAAGGACCGTAGACACTACCAACGCAGGCGCTGGGTCAAGCGCAGTAGAGCAGTCGGTTTTTGAAGTGAAAAGCGTGAAACTGATCGCGGCTACATGCCAATAGCGACCACTCACGTGGATCCATTTTGAGCAGTATCTCACGATCGAACCAGGGGCGATACTACGGCGTCGCATATCGATGCAAGCCTAGCTCGCATCTGAGTCGCAACCGAAAGGAGGTTGTTTGTGCGAAGGACACTGATGCTTACTCTGATGGTGGTAATCTCTGCCGTTTGGTTGCACGCGCAAGCGGCAAATGCATTCTGGAGTGCCGGCCAGGCTGCGTCGGGCCCTACCACGCTTCAGGGCTGCCTGCAGTATACGAAGGGTCACTACTTCCTCACGGATAGCAGTGGGACGGCGCATCAACTTTCAAATGAAGCCAACAAGCTGCAGAAGGAGGTCGGCAAGCAGATCGAAGTCACCGGTATGCCCGGCGTGAGGACCGTCGACACCACGAGACAGGGGCTTGAATCTTCGGCGAAAGAGGAACAGGTTTTTAAAGTAAAGACCGTGAAACAGATCGCTGACTCGTGCACGCCAGCTGGCCACTGAGGGCAGGCTCGCCTTTCAGCGGTGTCGCCGGAGTGCAGGGCGTCGCTCCCCGCACGGCACCGACGGAGTTGCGGGGTCGCGGGTGTCACCTGCGGTGCGGGTCCGTCAGTTGCCGCAAATGCTTAGGCAGGAATGTCACTTGAGCCGCGACCGGTCTCACTGACAACGTCGGGCCGGACCATGCACCGACCGACGAGAGGTTCTGTGTCTTTGGACTCGAGAATCACCGCCACCTGAACACCAAATATTCTTCGACATCCGAAGATAGCCCAGGTTATTTGCTTTGGCCGCAAGAAGCGGGCTGAGGCCGCCCATCATGAGTGCTAGGGTGAACCCACCTGGAGGATGTGGATTCTACGCTTATCAAGAGGGGACAGTACCCCTGAACAGCATCACTGACGGCACAAAAAGACTGCATCCTGCCCCTGTCCTTAACCCTCTAATTTGTAAAAGGTGGTTAGCCATGGCGATTGGAGAGAGCGCTTACGTCAACGGCGTCCGCGAGCAATTACTAGCTGGGCGTGCGCGGCTGGCTGATGTCTTGGCCGGAAACGAAAATGAGCAGATGCTGCGTCTGTTGGAGGAAGTAGACAGCGCGCTGCATCGACTTGATCACGGCACCTTTGGTGTCTGCGAGGTATGCTTCGGCGCCGTCGAGCCGGAGCAATTGCTGCAAAACCCGCTGGCGAGAGTTTGCCTGGACTGTCTGACGCCCAAGCAGGCTCGGGCCCTGGAGTACGACCTGGAGCTGGCGGCGCAGATCCAGAAAGGTCTGCTGCCACCAAGGGACGTGGCTTTCCCGGGATGGGATATTTCATATCACTACCAGCCAGCTGGCGTAATCAGCGGCGACTACTGCGACCTGATCCGGGAAAATGGTCACCTTTATTTCATCATGGCGGATGTCTCCGGAAAGGGCGTGGCAGCAGCCATGCTTTCGTCGAACCTGCGCGCCGTCTTCCGTTCGCTGATTCCTCTGCGCCTGTCAGTCGAGGAACTGATGATCCGCGCCAACCGCCTGTTCCACGATACCGCCCTGCCTAACCAGTACGCGACCCTGGTCTTTGGCAAGGCCTCAACCAGCGGTGAACTGGTAATAGCCAACGCCGGTCACCTGCCGGTGCTGCTGATCGGCGAGGCCAGTGCTCGCACATTCGAGAGTAATTGCAAACCGCTCGGCTTGTTCTCCGATGAGACGGTTAGCGTTTCCAAGGTGCGCATGACTCCGGGCGAAACGCTGGTGCTCTACACTGACGGCATCAGTGAAGCCCAGAACGAGTCCGGCGACGAATACACTGCCGAGCGTCTTCGCCGTTTTATCAGGGAGCAGCCCTCGTACCGGCCCACCGAGCTGGTGGATGCGTGCAAGCAGCACGTGGCCGCTTTCCGCGGATCGCGGGAACGGACCGACGACGAGACGCTGCTGGCGATTCGGTATAACCCTTCAACCGGAAGTAATCTCGCAAGCGCGTGAGTGGGGGACCGGTCGGGCCGGCTGAAGTGTCCCTGCCCCGTCGCCCTGGGCCGATGGTTTCGCGAGGGAGTTGATGAGGCTGAGTGCGTGAGCTCAGTAACCACAGGGAGTGCCGTGCAACGCGGTGCGCTGGTGGCACGCGGGCGGCGACTGGAATACCTTACGCTGGCATGGAACAGTTTTGAAGCGGCGGTTGCGCTGATCTCCGGATTGTTCGCGGGCAGTATTGCGCTGGTTGGCTTCGGTCTCGATTCCGTGATAGAGGTGGCGTCGGCGTCGATCCTGCTATGGCGATTTCGCGCCGATGGTGATGCAGAGCGCGGTGAGCGTTCCGAGCGAACCGCGCGTCGGCTTGTTGGAGTGTGCTTCTTGCTGTTGGCAGTCTACGTTGCCGTCGAGTCAGTCCATGCTTTGTGGATCAAAGCTGTACCGGAGGGCAGCACCCCCGGCATCCTGATCGCGGTGGCTGCGGTAATTGTCATGCCCCTGTTGGGCCGTGCCAAACGCCGTGTAGCTGCACAAATGGAGAGTCTCGCACTACACGCTGATTCGCGCCAGGCAGATTTCTGCGCCTATCTTTCTGCCATCCTCCTGGTTGGATTGTTGTTGCATTGTCTGCTGGGCTATTGGTGGGCCGATCCCGTGGCTGCGCTTGTCATGGTACCGATTATCGCGCGTGAAGGCGTGCACGGCCTGCGTAGCGAAGGATGCGGCGAATGTAACTGATACCGTCTCCGGCCAGGCGAGTTTCCACTGTTCCCCGACACATCTCAATTGCTATCCTGAAGCGCATGGGCGTTCCGTCATCCCGCTCTTTCGGTCGCAAGTTCGTACCCCTATCCACCCGCTTCGATCATGCGCTGTTGTTCGCCGCCCAGGTGCATCGCCATCAGGACCGCAAGAAGAGTGGTATCCCGTATGTCTCGCACCTGCTGGGTGTGGCCTCGATTGTGCTCGACTACGGAGGTGACGAGGAGATGGCTATCGCTGCTCTCCTGCACGACGCCGTCGAAGATCATGGGGGCCGTCCGATGCTGAAATTGATCAAGCAGATCTTCGGGCAGCGTGTGGCCACGATAGTGGACGGGTGCACCGACTCCTACGCGGAGGACCCGAAGAAAAAAGAGAGCTGGGAGACACGCAAATTCCGCTACCTGCGACGGGTGCGTCATGAGGACGCGGCAACTCGATTTGTATCCGCTGCTGACAAGCTGTACAACGTTCGGGCGGTGCTGCGCGACCTACGGTACCACGGTGATTCTGCCTTTGAGCGCTTCTCTGCTCCTAAGGCGAAGATCATTTGGTACTACCGTTCGCTGGTCAACGAGTACCGCGCCGGCGGCATGACCTATCTTTTGAAGCCGCTCATTGATGACCTGGACCGGGTCGTGATGGAGGTTGAGCACCTCTCCGGATTGCTGGCCACATCACCGAAACCGCATCGCAGGCTGAGCACGAAGCTCAAGGGCAAGCGATAGAACAAGAGTGGCCGACTTTACCAATCCTATTTCTCGATGAGGAGGCAAGATTGCCTACCAGCGAAGCTCACCACATCACGAAGCTCTTGGAATCTGCCAAGACCATCGCGGTCGTCGGACTCACCGACACTCCCACGCGGCCCAGCTACTCTGTCTCCCAGTACATGCACTCGCAGGGTTACCGCATCATTCCGGTAAATCCCAACATCAGCATGTGGATGGGCGAAAAAGCTTACGCGTCACTACTCGACGTCCCCGAAAAGATTGACATTGTGAATGTCTTTCGGAGGCCGGATGCGGTACCGGAGGTGGTTGATCAGGCCATCCAGATCAAGGCTCCGATGATCTGGATGCAGGAAGGAGTGTTCCATGAACAGGCGGTGGAGAAGGCGCGCCAGGCGGGCATCTTCGTCGTCGCGGACAGGTGCATATTAAAGGAGCACATCAAGCGGCACTGAGACCACCGGACATCGAGAATGCGAAATACCGGCGATACGCGCTAGCGGGCAAGAAGCCGTGATGCACACCGCTTGCGTCGATGTACCATCCCGTGATCGCGTTCGCCGGGTTGTTGCAAGAAACGAAGTGCCCTGGGAAGGGGCCCATTCAACCTCCGGCCCGAAGCTGGTTTGTCATCTCGGCGCCCGGATAACGAACTAGGTCTTTTTCTTTGCCCGCCTGATCTCATCCAACCGCTCCCTGAGGCGTTTCTCGACACCCTCGTAGGTCGGATGATAGTAAACGCGGTCTTTCAGATTGTCAGGCAGGCATTGCATGTCGGCGACTTTCGACTCCAGATTGTGTCCGTACTGATAGCCTTCGCCATAGCCTAGCGACTTCATCAGTGGAGTCGGCGCATTGCGCAGATGCAGCGGCACGGGTTCCTGCGCGGTGCGCTCCACATCCTGCTGTACGGCGCCGTAAGCGGTGTAAAGTGCATTTGATTTCGGAGCGAGGGCGAGATAAACGACCGCCTGCGCCAGTGCG
>CAZDYZ010000110.1:0-5100 GCA_964509525.1 uncultured Acidobacteriaceae bacterium | reverse complement strand
CAATCCTTCCCCTTTGCACAATGACTGCTCCGTCATGCAACGGCGCGCTGGGTCGGAAAATGGTTATCAGCAGATCATAGGAAAGGTTGGCATCCAGCGGTACTCCGCTCTCGATGAAAGTGCGTAGCCCAATCTCGCGTTCGATGACAATAAGGGCGCCGGTCACCGTCTGGGAGAAATGATTGGCTGCCAGTACGATATCTTCGTAGCTATCTGTGCCGTTGAACATGCCGCTGCGCGCCGCCGACAGCCGCCGGCCCAGCCGGGCAAGCGCATGGCGGATTTCGGCCCCAAAGACCACGATAAGCGCGAAGATCGCGTAAGGTAGAAGATTGGTGACAATCCAATCAACGGTCTTGAGCTCTTCCAGATGAGCAATCCAAAAGGCTGCCACCAGGATCGCCACAGCAATCAGCATTGGAATCGCACGCGTACCCTTGATCAGCTTGAGGAACTCGTAGATAAGAAACGCAACCACTAGAATGTCGATGATTGAGAACACCGACACATGCGGCATGCGGCTGAAGGTCTGAAGCATCCCGGTTCCTTGAGTGGCGAGAGTACGGCGCCATTCTTTTCATTCTAATGCAGGGCAACAAATAGTGATCAGTGGATAGTGTTGGTTGATGGTTTCAGAAGTCCAGGGACTATTCCGGACCTGCCTTGTCTTTGATTATCTTTTCAACTTTAGCCGTGAACTCACCCCGGCTGAGTTGGGCACGAACCAGGTCGCCGCTGCTGAGATGGGAAGCCTGCGTCACTAGCCGGCCTTGGGCATCGAAGACCAGGGCATAGCCACGGGCGAGGATGGCCTTGGGCGAGAGCACCTGCAAGCTGCTGTACAGCCGCTCCCAACGCCAACGCCTTCGCAGGATAACCGCTTCACTCGCATGACCTAAAGCCACGACCAGCCGTTCGACTTCTGTCCGTCGCCTGACAAACAGCCGGGAAACAGCGCCTCTCAAACCGGAGGCGTTTGCATCGAGCTGTCGCCGCATGGCTCCCATGCGCACTCGTAAGTCATAATGACGGACCTTCGCTTCGTAGCCTTCAAGTCGGCGGCTCAGGTTCTTTACAACACGCGATTGCGCTTGCGCCAGACGGAACACCATCTCGTCGACGCGTTGTTGGCGTCGTCCGATTGAGTCCTGCATGCGCACAAAAGCCGCCTGCTGTGCGAGGTACGAGAGTGCGGTGCGTGCGTGTAGTAGCTTGTAATTGATCGCTTGTACCCCCCGCTTGCGCAGCGCCAGAAGCTTTTCCCCGAGCTCGTGCTTGGAGCGAATCACCAGTTCTGCGGCCGCCGAAGGAGTGGGTGCTCGCAGGTCAGCGACGAAGTCGCAAATGGTGAAATCGGTTTCGTGGCCAACCGCAGAGATCACCGGGATCTCAGAATCGCCAATCGCGCGCGCCAGGGCCTCATCGTTAAAGGCGGAAAGGTCCTCGAAAGAGCCTCCGCCGCGCACGATCACAATTACATCCACCATACTATGGCGGTTGAAGTAGCGCACGCCCGCACTTACCTCGTGGGCTGCAGTGTCACCCTGCACTTGTGCCGGATAGATGAGCATGTTCACCGACTCGTGCCGGCGTCGCAGAATGTTGAGCATGTCTTGAATGGCAGCACCGCGTGGAGACGTGATGACTCCGATTCGCCGAGGCAAGGCCGGAATTGGTTTCTTGCGGCCGGCATCGAACAACCCTTCGGCAGCAAGTTTGGTCTTTAACTGCTCGAAGGCAATCTGCAGCGCGCCGGCGCCCTTGGGCTCGAGGAACTCAGCCTGGAACTGCAGGTCCCCGCGCTCGTCGTAGACAGTCACCCGGCCGCGCGCAATAACTTGCAGCCCGTTGTCCGGCTGGAATCGCAACAGCCGAGCTTGTGTGCGCCACATCACTACGCGCAACTGTGCCGAGCCATCCTTTATGGTGAAGTAGAGGTGCCCAGAACCCGCGGGCCTGTAGTTGGAGATTTCGCCTTCGACATAGACGTCGGTAAAGCCACGCTCGATTTGCGTACGCAGCGCAGCCACCAGCTCCCCCACACGGTAGATCTTGCGTGCCGGCGCCTGGAAGGCCAGTCCGAGTTGTTCTATCTCGGCCATGTATGGGGCACAGTGTATCAAGGCGATAACGGCATTCGCTTTTTCATAGATCGCCTACTCGCGGATGAGTAGCAGTCTTGCTGTTTTCCATAACCCCCGATTAGCAGCGCTTCCCATTTTCTTACTTCCGATCGGATGGCAAGTTACTGACAGGCAGGCAAATGGTGAACAGTATCTACTTCTGCATCCGGTTCACCACGTACAGGACCAGTGACAGAATTACGCTAAGCACAATCGAGGTCACCAGTGGGAAGTAGATGGTGGTGTGTTTACCGCGGTACACGATATCGCCAGGCAAGCGACCAAGTGGCAGATTCCCCTTGCCTGCGACCATCAGAATCAGCCCGAAAGTCAGCAGCAGCCCACCAACGAACACCAATATGCGGCCAATGTCACCCATATGGATCTTTCTAGATTAAATCAGGGCCAGCCAAGGCTTAGGGACCGACAGGTCACTGTTCGCAAACAGCGATATGAATCTCGGAGCGGCACTAGATGAAAGGCCAGCGAGGCTGATCATAGGGTGCGGGGAAGTTGGTCTGTTTGGCCGGCCGCTTGGGAGGGGATCTGCCTCAGAGTGCGAATCTCAGCCCTTCCCTTACGGGTTAATTGCCCCGCACGCTATGCGATCGCCGGAATTGCCGGACGGATCGGTCTTCATGTCATCCGCCTTGGCGTGAATCATGATGGACGTTCCGCCGTTGGCTAGCAGCGAGTTCGACTCGCTACCTGTACCGAGAACCACATCGTCATCTTTCACTATCACCTTGGCCGTCCCGTTATCTTTGACGGTGATGTTCATCATGTCTCCGGCGTGGTGGCCGTTGGGATTATCAAACCCATGTTGTTTGCCAGTGGGATTGAAGTGCCCAGCGGCTGATTTGAAGTCGGGCGGATCGCATTTGCTATTCTGATGGAAATGTACCGCATGTTCACCTGGGGGTAAGCCCCTGAGTACCAGTTTCACTTCCACGCCTTGCCCCTTGGAAACAATAGTTGCGGTCCCAACGTCATTGCCTTTTCCGTCTTTCAATTCCACGGTCTTCGTACTGACGGCCTTTACCTGTGCGAGTCCAGAAGCTGTGCAGGCTGTCAGCACACAGCCAATCGCGAGCCGGCAAACCACGAGCTTGAAATTCATACGTCAGAGTTGTACCACGAAACTGGGGATCGGAGCACATAATTGGGATACCTGACAAACGGACGGCAGCCAGCGCGCCCTTGCCGTCACCCTGCTGCGGCAAATAGATTTGCGCTGCAAGGAACACGCCGCACGATGAGCCATGGATACCGACATACACGAAGTTTCACAGGTCCTGCCAGGCTTCTTGGATGGAAAGAAAACGATGGGAACATATGCCACTCCAGATCGCATGGGCGCGGCCCAAACTTTCGACCATTTTTTCAGCGGCTCCCGCTGATGATCGAGGCGTCAAGCGTGATCGCGGTTTCATCAGTCCCGGCGCGCACACTATTAGGGCAGCGAGGCATGAGCAAGTTAACCGGTTGGCGCCCTTCAATCGGCAACCGCAAGTCGGGTATCGTTTGAGCGCTCAAGCATTCTTGAGCGCCTTTCTTGTTGGCACCCTTCTGGTATTCTTTGTGTTTTGTCAATCACATCCTGGCGAAAGGTCGGAATTGGCTGTCAATCCTGTATTGCTGCTCCACGGCGGAGCGTGGGCGATTCCGGACAGTGATGTCGAAGCCCATGTGCGCGGTGTGGAAGCTGCAGCCACGCAAGGCTGGCACGCGCTCCTTGACGGAGGCAGTTGCCTCGATGCAGTCGAGACTGCCGTGGTCGTCATGGAGGAGGACGAGCCCTTCGACGCCGGCCGCGGCTCGTTCCTCAACATGGACGGCCGGGTCCAACTTGATGCGCTGATGATGGACGGCGCCACGCTCCGCGCTGGCGGTGTGGGTTGTGTGGAACACGTCCGCAACCCTATCCGCCTCGCCAAGAAGATACTCACAGAAAGCCCGCACGTGTATTTCGTTGGAAAGGGGGCCGAGCGCTTTGCGCAAGAACACGGTATCGAGCTGTGTTCGAACTACGATTTGGTCATTGAGCGTGAGGTCCAGCGTCTGAAGGAAGCCAAGAAACAGGGTTACCTGCAAATGCCGGATGAGTTCGGCCCGATGCGCTCGAGCGATACCGTTGGTGCCGTCGCCCTTGACACTCAAGGCAACATTGCTGCTGCCACTTCAACTGGCGGTACTCTGAACAAGGCGCCCGGCCGAGTGGGCGATTCGTCGCTGATTGGCTGCGGTTGCTACGCCGACAACCGCAGCGCCGCGGTCTCCACCACCGGCTGGGGCGAACCAATGATGAAACTGGTGCTGAGCAAGTGGGCGGCAGACCGGGTTGAGGATGGCCTTGCACCGCAGGAGGTCGCGCAGCGCGTGCTTTACTACTTGAAGGCCCGCCTCAACGGCCATGCAGGAATCATCCTTCTCGATGCCCGAGGCAGGGTCGGACTAGCCCACAACACGCCACGCATGGCTTGGGCTTTAGCCACCAGGGACGGCGTCTCCTCCGGCATCGAATTCCGCCCCACCAGCTCATAATCTCCGCACCGCTTCCGCTGACCGTCGGCAATCGTTTGCTTTTCTTGGCCTTATTGTCTATTCGGATGCGAACTACTACCCAGGAAGAGTGGTTTTACCTGGTGCATGGCGGCGGCGACCAGCAAACCTCGCTCAACCGTGTTGACCATCCCTGCAAGCATGCGATGCTCGAGTGCAATCAACCGCAAAACCAATAACTTGTAGAATCAAGTCTAAATTGTGAATGGTCGCTGATCTCATCCGCTACAATCCTCTGTCATTGAAAAAATCACTATGACGAGAAAACCACCCACCCCCGCCGATGCCACACGCTGTGTGCATTCGGGAGAAGAACGTCACGGGCAGGCTGCCCCGCTGACGACGCCCATCGCGCAGGCTTCGGTCTTCGTCGTTCCGGCGGTAGAGGATTTGCGCCGATTTGCGGCAGGCGACT
>CAZDYZ010000109.1:0-2771 GCA_964509525.1 uncultured Acidobacteriaceae bacterium | reverse complement strand
TCAAGCGCTCGGCCCGCCAAGGCGCACGGGGCTGTTTGTGCGTAGCCCGAAACGTGGTTCCGGGCGCGAACGGAGTTACAAAACATGAAGAACCCCACCGAGGAAGCCGTTGCTGACAGAAACCCCTCATCCGATGCAGCGCCCGCGCCAGTTTCACCGCCTAAACGCCCGCGATGGGAAGCAGAAGGAACCTCGTTACCGCTCGGGGCCACGTGGATCGAAGAGGATCAGGCCTTTAACTTTGCCGTGTTTGCGGAACATGCCGAAAGCGTCACTCTGTTGCTCTATTCCGCTGACGATCTGGCAAACCCTGTCCGGACTTTCGAATTCAATTTTCTCCGTAACAAATCAGGACGAATCTGGCACTGCAGGCTCTCGCTCAATGAAATGCATGGCGCTCGTTATTACGCCTATTCGGTCTCGGGACAGGCCCGTTCTGAACTTCACAAGTTCGATCCCGACAAGGTGTTGCTCGATCCCTATGCCAAATCTGTTTTTTTCCCACCGGAGTTTGACCGCAATCTGGCAATTGGGCCCGGCCCCAACGCAGGAAAAGCACCGTTAGGAGTGCTCATTGGCCATGATATCGCCTTCGATTGGTCGGGAGACGTTTCACCTCACCGCGAGTCGGACGCAATCATCTACGAACTCCATGTAAAGGGCTTCACGAAAAACCCAAGTTCTGGCGTAGATCCTTCGCATGCCGGCACGTACTCCGGGCTGGTGGAAAAGATTCCATATCTGAAGGAGCTCGGCATAACGGCTGTCGAACTGATGCCCATATTTCAGCGCGACCCTCAGGAGAGCGACTACTGGGGATATATGCCTCTGAACTTCTTCGCACCCCATGCGCAGTATGCCTCCACTCGTGATGACGATGGGCAACATCTTGAATTCAGACGCATGGTCAAGGCCCTGCACAGAGCAGGAATCGCCGTTGTGATCGATGTCGTCTATAACCATACGTGCGAGGGTGACCAT
The DNA here is from genome assembly GCA_964509525.1 of uncultured Acidobacteriaceae bacterium. GTDB lineage: Bacteria > Acidobacteriota > Terriglobia > Terriglobales > Acidobacteriaceae > Bog-257. Next base: position 1,790 of record CAZDYZ010000109.1, on the reverse strand, counting down.
CGCGGCCCGACCTATAGCCTCAAAGGTTTCGATCCCGGCTATTACATGCCTTCCTCCGACCCCAGCAGTCCTTACGCAAATTATTCAGGCACCGGCAACACCCTGAACTTCAGCCAGGCGCACGTGCGCAAAATCGTCTTGGATAGCCTGCGTTATTGGAAAGACGAAATGCACATTGATGGGTTCCGTTTCGATCTGGCGTCCGTGTTCAGCCGCAACGCCGACGGGACGCTTAACTACGGATATGCTCCGATTTTCAGCGAAATCGCGGGCGATCCGGAGTTGGGCCGACTCTGGCGAACGGCGTTAATCGCAGAACCGTGGGACGTCGGCGGCTATCAGCTTGGACGCGGATTCCCAGGGGTCACCTGGCTGCAATGGAACGCCCGGTTTCGGGAGGATGTCCGGCGTTTTGTTAGAGCCGACGCGGGCATGGTGCCTAGCCTGATGCAGCGTATCTACGGTAGCGATGACTTATTCCCCGACAGCCGCGCTGACGCCTACCATCCTTACCAGAGCGTGAACTATATTGATTCCCACGACGGTTTCACGCTGTACGATCTCGTTTCTTACAACCAGAAACATAACTGGAAGAACGGTCACAACAATCAAGACGGCACGGACGAGAACTATAGTTGGAACTGTGGCCATGAAGGCGACGAGGGCGCGCCTGCCGACGTAATGGCCTTGCGCCGGAAACAGGTCAAGAATTTCTGCTGCCTGCTTCTGTTGTCCAACGGCATCCCCATGTTCCGGGCTGGCGATGAGTTTCTGAACACGCAATTCGGCAACAACAATCCGTACAACCAGGACAGCGAAATCAGCTGGCTGGATTGGAGTCAACTGCAGGCCAATCAGGACATTTTCCGCTTCTTCAAAAAAATGATTGCATTTCGCAAATCACATCCTACTCTGTGCCGCAGCAGGTTCTGGCGCGAGGATGTCTCCTGGTTCGCGACTCGCCCTACTGATGATTTGTTCTCTCCGGATTCGCGAAGCCTAGCGTTCTGCTTGGATGGCGCGTCGCAGTTGGATGACGACATCTACGTGATGATCAACGCATATTGGGAGCCGCTGCAGTTCCAGATCCAGGAAGGTACGCCGCAGGATTGGCTGAGGATCGTGGACACGTCACTGCCAAGTCCTGACGACTTCTCGGAGTCTGGTTTGCCGCTGCAACGCTCGATATATGACGTGGCCCCCCGATCCATTGTTGTTTTGGTTCGAGCTAAAACAAAAAGCGTGTTCCGTTGAGAACTCCCAGACAGGGCAGAATCACTGAGAAGCGGTAAAGGTGCCTTAAGTAAGGAGTCATACATGCCAAAGAAGCGCATCGGCATACTCACTGGAGGCGGCGACGTTCCCGGACTGAACGCCGTGATCAAATCAGTAGTCTACCGCGGGGCAGAACTCGGATGCGAAGTGATTGGTATCCGCCGGGGCTGGGAAGGATTGACCCACATCGATCTGAATGATCCGGCTAGTAAGGAACGCTACATCCTATCCCTGAACCGCGAAAACACGCGCACCATCGATCGCACGGGCGGAACCTTCTTGCACAGCTCACGCACAAATCCCTCTAAGATGAGGAACCTGCCTCCCGCTCTGGAGATGCAGAAGTTCGAAGGGAAAGAATCGACCAAGAACGGCGTCACCAGCACCACGTTCGATGTGACGCCGGCGGTCCTGAAAAACATCCACAGGCTGGGTCTCGACTACCTGATCGCGATTGGTGGTGATGACACACTGAGTTATGCGTCGGAACTCGACCGCGAGGGCATAAAGGTCAT
>CAZDYZ010000108.1:0-4449 GCA_964509525.1 uncultured Acidobacteriaceae bacterium | reverse complement strand
GAACTAGCCAGCGTGTTCTTCGAGAGCACTGCAGCTTATGCTAACCGGGGAAATCGCGAGAACGATCAGTTTACAGAAACTCCGCTCCCCAATTTGGAGGCGAAGTACCGCGCCCTGGTTGAGCAGATTCCCGCCGTTGTATTCATGGCCTACCTGGACGAGAGGATCGGGGAGACGTACGTAAGCCCCCAGATTGAGGCGGTCCTGGGCTTCACCCAGGAGGAATGGCTACAAGACCCTGTCCGGTGGTATCAGCAGGTCCATCCCGATGACAAGGAGCGATGGAGCGTTGAAGCAGCGCAGCTGTTCCTGTCAGGCGAACCCCTTCGATCTTCATATCGGGTGCTCGCACGCGACGGGCGAGTCATCTGGTTCCACTGCGAAGCCAAAATGATCCGCCGCGAAGACGGCCGGCCCTGGTTCATTCATGGTGTGGGATTCGACATTACCGATTTGAAAAAGACCGAGGAAGCACTGCAGGAAGAGCGCAACGTCGTGTCCGCGATTCTTGATACGGTGGGCGCTCTGGTGGTGGTGCTCGATCCGGCGGGACGCATCATCCGCTTCAATCGTGCCTGCGAACAAACTACGGGGTACCTCTTTGAGGAGGTGCGGTACAAGTATGTGTGGGAATTGTTCACTGTGACCGATGAGGCCGATCACTTCCGTGCGTTCTTTGAGCAAATGCGCGCTGGCCAGGTCTGCAACGAATATGAGAGCCATTGGGTTGCTCGCGATGGCTCCCGGCGCCTGGTCTCATGGTCAGGTACGGCGTTGCCTGCTGACCACGGAACCCCGGCCTACATCATCGCCACCGGAATGGACATTACCGAGCGCAAGCGTCTGGAGCAAGCGGTCCTGGAAATAAGTGTGCGGGAGCAGCGCCGCATCGGTCAGGATTTGCATGACGGATTGGGCCAGCATTTGACCGGGATCGCGTTCATGACAAAGGTACAGGAACAAAAACTGGCAGAGAAAGGTTTGCCGGATGCTGTGGATGCCGCCAAGATTGTCGGGCTGGTCAATGAAGCCATCGAGAAAACTCGTGAACTTTCCCGCGGCCTCTTGCCGGTACTGTCTGAATCTCGTGGTCTGATGTCGGCCCTGCAACAATGGGCGGGCGAGGTGCAACACCTATTTGGAATCTCGTGCACGTTTTTGTGCATGGAGCCAGTGTTGATTCACGATGATACTGTCGCCACTCACCTTTACCACATCACGCAAGAAGCCGTGAATAACGCGATCAAGCACGGGAAAGCACGGCACGTCGTTATTGCTCTGGGAACAGGTAGCGGGAGGGGAGCTTTGACCATTAGCGACGACGGCTGTGGTATCGGCAAGGTGTCAGCCAGTAACCAGGGCATGGGTCTTCACATCATGAATTACCGGGCGAAGATGATCGGAGGGGCTCTGGAGGTAAAGCTGGGCAAGCCGCATGGAACAGTTGTAAGGTGCCTGTTCCCGATCAAGAATGAAAGGTAGACGCAGATATGACTCCTTTGAGCAAGCGTCAAGAGAACTGCTCATCCGCTACATTGAAAGTGTTCGTGGTCGACGACCACCCCATTGTTCGCCAAGGCCTGGCGCAGATGATCAATCGAGAACCCGATCTCACGGTCTGTGGCGAGGCGGAGGAAGCAGCCTCGGCCCTGCAGGCAATCGGGACAGAAAAACCTGACGTTCTCATCGTCGATATCTCCCTGAGCGGTCCCGATGGCATCGAGTTGCTCAAGAACGTTCGCCTGCGATATCCCACCTTGCCGGTCCTCATTCTTTCCATGCACGACGAATCGATCTACGCGGAGCGCGCTCTCCGCGCCGGCGCTAACGGCTACATCATGAAACATGAAGCGGCGGAGAAAGTGCTGCTCGCCGTGCGCCAGATCCTTAACCGAGAAATTTACGTCAGCGAACGGGTGGCCAACAGGATCCTGCATCATTACATCAGCGGTTCTCCTTCCGCCAAACAATCGCCTCTGGCCGACCTCTCCGATCGCGAGCTCGAGGTTTTCCGTTTGATCGGCGAGGGCCATAGCACTCGTGCCATCGCAGAAGAACTGCACCTCAGCGTGAAAACCGTGGAATCTTACCAAGCCCATATCAAAGACAAGTTGTCCCTGAAGAATGGCCGCGAACTGGTGCAGCATGCAATTCAGTGGGTGATGAGTGAAAGAGTGGCGTAAGCGAGTCTGTCGTCTCATCAGGAAAACCCTTATAGACCTTCCGGTGAGTTTCCTCCACTCGAAATCAGGTTGTGAAGCGCTCGCCTTTCTCAGATCCTATGTCCGCTAGGTGCGTGGGGCACCACAAGTTCTTGTTAACCTGCAACCTCGGCTCGTCCCAACTACATGTATACGGCACTACGGTCACAATACGTGTGGGCTTCGGGGAAAGAATCAGAACGAAGAAGAATTGACAGGCTTTTGCCATGAACACCTGGAACTGGAGCGGGAAAGGAGAAACCAACCATGGCAGCTGAAACGGTTCCGTACGGTCGGGCTACCCAGAAAAAGCCGGCCGTTGCGGAGGTACATATTGTTTGGGTCACAGCCGGTTTAGGATGTGACGGAGATTCGGTTTCCATCACCGCGGCGACACAACCGAGCATTGAAGACGTCTTACTTGGAGCCATTCCGGGCCTTCCTAAAGTGCACCTTCACAATCCTGTGCTCGCCTACGAATGTGGCGAAGATTTCCTCCGACCCTTCTACCTTGCGGAGGAAGGAAAGCTGGATCCCTTTGTCCTGGTGGTTGAAGGGTCGATTCCGAACGAGAAGATTCACCACGACAGAGATGGATATTGGGCTGCCATGGGAACCGACACCACCACCGGTCAGCCAATCAAGACGACGGATTGGATCGAGCGTTTGAGTCGGAAGGCACTCGCGGTGGTGGGTATCGGCACCTGCGCGACTTACGGAGGGATTCACGCCATGCAGGGTAATCCCACCGGCTGCATGGGCTTGGCAGATTACCTGGGCTGGGACTGGCGATCGAAGGCGGGCGTTCCTATCGTAAATGTTCCCGGATGCCCGGTGCAGCCTGACAACTTCATGGAGACCGTGCTCTATCTGCTCTACCAGGTCGCCGGACTCGCGCCAATGATTCCCCTCGATGATCAACTGCGCCCCAAATGGCTATTTGGCAGCACGGTCCATGAAGGTTGCGACCGTGCGGGCTACTACGAGCAAGGTGACTTCGCGACAGAATACGGCTCTCCCAAATGCATTGTAAAACTGGGGTGCTGGGGACCGGTGGTCAATTGCAACGTACCTAAACGCGGTTGGATGGCAGGGATGGGTGGTTGTCCAAACGTGGGAGGCATCTGCATCGGGTGCACCATGCCTGGATTCCCTGACAAGTTCATGCCATTCATGGATGAACCCCCGGGGGCCAGGGTGTCTACCGGAAGTGCGAGTGCATTCGGCCGAGCAGTCACCGCATTGCGCTCACTGACGCAAGCAACCCTCAACAAAGAACCTAAGTGGCGGCATGCTCGTGCTGAGCTCACCACTGGTTACCACGCCAGAGCGTAATCGAAAGGAAACAAGGAGGAGCGATCACCATGGGCACCATAGCTGCTACCGACAGAGAGGTTCCCAGCAAGCCAAAACAGATTGTGGAGATGAACTGGGATCCGATCACGCGAATCGTGGGAAGTCTCGGTATCTTTACCAAGATCGATTTTGCCAACCGCCACGTTGTGGAGTGTCACAGCACCTCGTCGATTTTCCGCGGTTACAGCATTTTCATGAAGGGCAAGGACCCGCGAGATGCTCATTTCATCACCAGCCGAATTTGCGGAATCTGTGGCGACAACCACGCTACTTGCGCCACTTATGCACAGAACATGGCATTCGATGTAAGGCCACCGGCGTTAGGCGAGTGGATCGTCAACCTCGGCGAAGCCGCCGAATACATGTTCGACCATAACATCTTCCAGGACAATCTAGTCGGCGTAGACTTCTGCGAGCAGATGGTCAAGGAAACCAACCCCGGCGTTTTGGCAAAGGCCGAAAAGACGACGGCCGTATCTTCCAACCTTCACGGTTACCGCACCATCGCGGATATCATGCGCTCTCTAAATCCCTTCACCGGAGCGTTTTACCGCGAAGCTTTGCAAATGAGCCGCATGACTCGCGAGATGTTCTGCTTGATGGAGGGTCGCCACGTGCATCCTTCAACGCTTTATCCGGGCGGGGTCGGTACCGTGCCTACCGTCCAGTTATTCACTGACTACCTGGTGCGACTGATGAAGTACGTGGAGTTCATGAAGAAGGTTGTGCCGCTTCACGATGACTTGTTCAATTTCTTTTATGAATCGCTGCCGGGATATGAAGAGGTTGGGCGTAGGCGCGTGCTGCTGGCTTGCTGGGGTTCGTTCAACAACCCCGCCGTGTGCGACTACACCTACAAACACATGACCGAGTGGGGCCGGGCCATGTACGT
>CAZDYZ010000107.1:0-3003 GCA_964509525.1 uncultured Acidobacteriaceae bacterium | reverse complement strand
GCAATGCCGGCCTCGAAGGTAAGCCGCGTCCGCAACGATGGCTTTTCGAAGAACAGCACGATCTGTTTGCCGGCCAGCGTGCTGCGGTAATCTGACGGACGCGCCTTTATGGCCGCCGCCAGCTGCAGCGCAGAGGCGATTTCCTCGGGCTGGAAGTCCTGAATCGAGATCAGATCGCGGCCGCTCACGCTGCGTCGAAAGCATGGAACCACGCCTGGGGGAATTGCAGTAGCAATCAATGGATCACCTCCGTGCCGCAATCGATGGGATGGGTAAAGAATCCGGGCAAAACTTCGGCGCGTGTTGCTGGCAGGATGCGCACCCGCGTAACGCCTCGCTTCAGTGCCCGGCTGCAGGCCTCCAGCTTGGGCAACATGCCTCCACTGACCGTCGCCTGCTGCACCATCTCTTCAATCTCGCGGATATCGAGCCAGCGAATGATGGAGCCCTCGGCATCTTTCACTCCCGCCACGTCGGTGAGATACACCAACGCGTCGGCGCCACACGCCACCGCGCAAGCTGCCGCCATCTGATCAGCATTCACGTTGTAATACTCGCCGTCGAAACCCAGGGCGAGGCTGGCCACGACCGGGACCACCCCCGTGCTCCACAGGCGCTCGATCCACTGAAAATCAACCGCCGAGACTTCCCCGACGTAACCCAGGTCCGGTTGCTTCTTTCTTCTGGCCCGAAAGATGCGCAGGTCGCCACCGCAGATGCCGATGGCTGGTTGTCCCGCATCGCCGATTGCCGCCACTAATTGTTTGTTGAGCTGCCCGGCGAGCACCATCATGGCAACATCCCGAGTCTTCGAGTCAGTGACGCGCAGACCGTTGATGAACTTCGTCTCACACCCCAGTTGCTTCAAGGTCCGGCTTAGAGCAGCACCACCGCCGTGTACGATGACCAGTTTGTGGCCTTCGCGGCACAAGCTGGGGATGGTTGTGGCAAACTTGCTGACCAGCCCCCGGTCGTCGAGAGCGGCGCCTCCGATTTTTACCACCAGCTTCATTGCAGTCCTTCTTTCTCATCGAAGCCGAACATCAGATTCAGGTTCTGCACCGCCTGTCCGGCAGCCCCCTTGAGAAGGTTGTCGAGGCACGAAACCAGCACTACCCGGGTTCCGTCGGGTGAAAGCGCAAAACCGATGTCGCAGTAGTTCGTGTTTACTGAAAACTTGATCTGCGGCAGACGTGCCGCCCCGAAAACACGTACCCAAGGTTTGCCTGCGTAAAACTGGCGCAGCGCCTGCTCCAGATCATCAACGGTTACCGGCTTCGCCAGCTTCAGGTAAATGGTGGACAGGATTCCGCGCGGAATTGGCAGTAAGTGCGGGGTAAATTGCAACCCAGCGCTCTCCAGTCCGAGCTGCTCCAGTATCTCGCCCGTGTGGCGGTGGCCAAAGACGTCATAGGCCGAGAAGTCGCCGTCCACTTCCACGAAATGTGTCTTCGGCGTCGCTTGCTTCCCTGCCCCGGAGACACCTGACTTCGAGTCGCAGATGATCCCGTGCTGGAGGTCGACAAACCCGCAGCGAATCCACGGCGTCAAGGCAAGAATGATGGACGTCGCATAACAGCCAGGATTGGCCAGCAAGGCCGCGTGCCTGATGGCATCGGCGTGCAACTCCGGTAGACCGTAAACCGCGGAGTCATCCAGCTGCAATCCCGGCTCCGATGCCTCCGCGAATCCGTATACTGCCCGGTTCGCCTCTTGCTTCAGCCGCCAGGCGCCGCTCAGATCAATCACGCGATAACCATGACTGATGGCCTCGGGCACTATCTCACGCGAGAACCCGTGCGGGGTCGCCAGCAACACGACGTCCACGCCAGCCTCTTTCATCCTGTTCCAGGAGAAGCTTTCGACGGGAAAGCCGCCGTTGCCGGACAACTGGGGATAGGCGTCGCTCAGATCGCGACACTCACCGCTCTCCCCGTTGCGCCGCAACAGCAACGGTTTTTTCACCCCGGCGTGCCTGGCCAGAAGACGGACCAATTCAAATCCCGAGTAGCCGGTTGCACCACAGACGGCGGGTTGTAAACGCGCTTGCATGGTTAGGCAAAATACCCGCGTATACGTTGGGCGAGTGCGCCTGCCAACTTGGCGTTGGGCGCAATCGCCAGGATGGTGTCGTCCCCGCCAATGGTTCCGACTACTTCTTCCCAGTCTTCCGCGTCAATAGCGGCCGAGACCGGCTGTGCGCTGCCGGAACTGGTCTTCACCACCACCAGGTTTTGCACCGTCTTCACGTCGTACACAAACTCCTGAATCAGGCGTTCGATGGATGGCAGATGAATCTCCGCTTCCTCGCCCTGAGGAACCTTGTATCCTTCTCCGGTCTTCACCAATCCCAGCTCGTGAATATCTCGGGAGAGCGTCGCCTGCGTCACCCGATGGCCAAGCCGGAAGAGCGCCCGGCGGAGCTCCTCCTGGCTGGAGACCACGCGGGTAGCTATCACTTCACGAACAGCGGCATGGCGCGACAGTTTCGACATGGCATAAATATGCAACTATATGTATATTAATGCCTACTCTCTCAATGTCAATAGCCTGGAGGGAATTATTTTCGGGGTAAAGCCTCGTCCGGAAGAGCAGCCGGCTGGCAGGGGAGATGGCCAGCGGAGCCGGCGCGTCCACGGGGAACAGTGCTGCTCCCGGCTAGGGCATAAATGCTCGAGGTGCTAAGGATGAATCCGATACGGAATTACTTGGGCGGAACCAGGCGGGCTTTTTCGTATTGACTGAAGACGGCGTTCGCGCCCTCGTGCGCCGGCGTTCCCGCCAGCAACTGCTCCTTACGGTAAACCAGGTTGCTGGCGTTGTAGCTCGCCAACTCGAAACCGTGGCCGTGCGTGATCGCATCCGTGGGGCAGGCTTCTACACAATAGCCGCAGAAGATACAGCGGTTGTAATCGATGTTGTAAACCTTGGCGTAGCGCTCGCCCCCGCTGATGCGCAAAGTATCGGTGTTCTCGGCCGCCTCGATATAGATGCAGTCGGCCG
>CAZDYZ010000106.1:0-15005 GCA_964509525.1 uncultured Acidobacteriaceae bacterium | reverse complement strand
ACCGAGTTTGCCAAGCTCTGCAGGAGCATGGTCTTGCCAGTACGCGGGGGCGCCACGATCAAGCCACGCTGTCCCTTGCCGACTGGCGTTAGCAAATCCATGACACGGGCGCTGATGTTCTCGCGAACGGTCTCCAGCTTGATGCGTTCCTCCGGATACAGAGGTGTAAGGTTGTCGAAGAGGATCTTGTTACGCGCTTCCTCCGGCGACTCGAAGTTGACTGCCTCGATCTTGACCAGCGCGAAATATTTCTCCCCCTCATGGGGAGGGCGTACTTGCCCGCTGATCGTATCACCAGTTTTCAGGTCGAATTTGCGGATCTGTGAAGGCGAAACGTAAATGTCATCCGGACCTGGAAGGTAGTTGTAATCGGGCGAGCGCAGAAAGCCGTAGCCGTCAGGTAGGATTTCTAGCACTCCCTCCGCGAAGATATGGCCTTCCTTTTCGCTCTGCGCCTGAAGGATCTTGAAAATCAGATCCTGCTTGCGCAGGCCGCTGGCGCCGGGCAGCTCGAGCGACCGAGCTATGCGGGTCAACTCGGTGATGTTCTTTTCTTTTAACTCTGAGATTGTCATTTTCACCTACGGGGATTTACAGAAGGGCGGGCCGGAGGATGCTGCGGGGAACGCGCCTAAGGCGCGGCGCGCTTATGCTGCGCGCCGCTGCGCTTCGGAAGCAGTCTCCGGTTCAACAATTACATCCTGCCGTTCAGAATCGGCAATTCGATTCAACACTTCGTTGGTCGTGTCCTGAATGCGCGTATTGGGCTTGTGAAACTTGCGTGTTGCTTTGGATGCAAGCTGGCACAGCATATATCGGTTGCGCAGTGTGGTTACCGCCTCAAAAACTAATTCAGACCGCATCATCAATCTCTCCTCGTATCTATAAAAATGTATGTTCCGGAGCCTGGCCCGATAAGACTCTTGCTCCCGGCGTAAGAAATGCAAAGCGGTGGGAACCCTATAACCATTAACGCATCAGGAGACGTCTCTTTGGATGCCATTCTGATTGTTTTGGTTCGATTTTTTTCCGCTGTTGCGTTAGGCTCTCGTAACTTTCAGAAACTATTGTCCCGCAATGACTTCTCCGCGTTCATCCGTCACCGAGCAAAATGCATTGCCAGGAGAGATGCCTTCCTCTTTGGTGGCGTTCAGTGTGTGGCCGGCTCGGGGCAGGATGCCTGGGACGTGTACCGCAGGATGACGCCTTACTTGAAAGCAGTAAGGTAGCCGCCAGAGGCTCCCGAGTCAAGTCAAATCGTTTATCCATGGCTACTATTTACGGATCAGTCCTGCAGTCGTCTCCGCGCGAACTTTAGACGCAGCATCTCACCGAAAGTCACATACATTTAGTAACCCTCTGTCGATGAACAAGTTGCACTTCAGGTTCGACCCGTCTTGTCTAAATTAGAAGTCGACTCTTAGGGGAATCGGCTGACTATGTATATGAATATATTACAGTTAGTGAACCTCAGAGCGTTATTAGCGAGAGTCACCGGGTGAGAACGTCAAGGATGGGACGCTTGGGCACCGGCTAAGTGCGCTTAAGCACCGGGTATCTCACCGTGGGCAAACCGCTGCCTGTCTCTGTCGTCGCCCCACTACGTCGACGACATCGCTTCGTTCTCCGATCACCACCGGTCCAGCCTCATGGCACACTGCCCCGAGGCGAGCGGGTAGCTCGGAAAATAACCGGGAGACTAAAAGGGCGGAATTCTGTCCGGAAGCGCAGCGCCCAGTTGCACATCCGAAGACCGAAACGGCCCAAGAATTCCGCCAACCGATGAATACCTGAACACCCTCGAAGCCCCCAACTGGCTGCTTCGCTTCACACTTTACCTGCTTCGCTGCTATGGGGCAGCGAGTAATCCCAATCGGAGGCATTCTTACACTAAGAATCGAGGGCGCAAATCCCCCGTCCGGAGTATCTTCCTACCACTTCCGTCGTAATTCTGTCACCGCTCCCCACGACATAGAGGTGCGCATCGGCCTCCTGCAGCACCTTACCAGCAAGCCGTTTAGCTTATCCGACTTTGCTCACCTCAGGTGCAAGGCGGTTTGCGGGCATCTGTTGTAAACGCGTTATTCTCGCATCTGCTACCGCGATAGTGGTTGCTGATGGCGAGCCATGAGCGAACTGTTTGTGCGCCCGTTACGGCCGTGGCAGCTTACCAACGGAGCTTCCCGGCCAAGCATCAGTGCGGATGTGACACAGAGGCTGTGAGCAGGACCCAAAAACGACGGATTTACGAGGTTAGCTTGTTGCAACCCTATTCACGACCGCAGCAGAATGCCGACGATGCAAGCCGACATGAGGTTCGCCAGCGTGCCCGCGATCATTGCGCGAAAGCCCAGTCTCGCGAGATCTTGCCGCCGGTTCGGCGCCAGCGCGCTGAGGCCGCCGATCTGGATCCCAATCGAGCCGAAGTTCGCAAATCCGCATAACGCAAAGGTAGCTATGGTGAATGAGCGTGGGTTGAGCAAAGCCTTTTGTGTGCTTAGCATGGTGAAGGCGACCAGCTCATTCAACACCATGCGGGTCCCCAGTAAGTTGCCGACCGACAGGCAGTCACGCCACGGTACGCCGATCAGCCAGGCTACAGGGGCAAAGATTACTCCAAAAATCGTTTCCAGCCTTGCCGGAAACCAGCGAAAGCCATGCTCTGCCAGAAAGTTGTGGGTCCCGCCGAGGATGCCATCCAGCAGCGCAATCAATGCCAGAAACGAAATTAGTATCGCCGCCACATTCAGTGCTAGATGCAGTCCGTCCGTGGTGCCTCTCGCCGCAGCGTCGAGTACGTTGCTGCTCCGCTCTTCGAACGCGATCTTATCAATCTTGCTCCCGCTATCGGTAATCGGCTTTTCTGTTTCGGGCACTAACATCTTGGAGATGAGAATTGTCCCGGGGGCAGTCATAATTACCGCCGCCAACAGGTGCCGTGCCTCAATGCCTAGCATGATATAGGCTCCCAGCATGGCTCCCGAGACGTGGGCCATGCCGCTGGTCATGACGGTCATCAGCTCCGAGAGAGTCACCGTCGGCAGATAGGGGCGAATTGTCAGCGGGGCCTCGGTTTGCCCCATGAAGACGCTGGCGGCTACATTCAGCGATTCAACACCGCTCGCACCCATGCAGCGCATCATCACCTTCGCAAATTGTCGGATGATGAACTGCATCACGCCGTAGTAGTACAGGATGGAGAAGAATGCGGCTATAAAAATAATGATGGGCAATACCTGAAAGGCGAAGATCACTCCAAACTTCGACATCTTGCTACCCAGATCGCCGAAGACGAACTGCGACCCTGCGTACGAGTAACTGAGGAGACGGTTGACAACATCGCCTGCGACAGTCATCATGCGTTCGCCCCAGCCAACCCGAAGCACAAGAATCGCAAAAATGAACTGCAGCGTGACCCCAACAACGACAGTTCGAATGCGAATGGATTTTCGCGCCGTCGAGAATAAAAAAGCCAAAAACAGGATCGCGAGAATGCCCAACAGACCTGTCAGACGTGACATGCGAGCTCCGGGACAAGCAGAAGCCCAATGCCGTACTGAGGCAAGAGAGGACGGGTTGTCATCTTCACTCGTCCAAACGAGCGCCCAACGCTCGAACGATCTCCACACTGGCGCTCGTGCCAATACGGTTGGCTCCCGCCTCAACCATGTCCATGAACTGCTCCGCGGTCCGGATGCCGCCAGCCGCCTTTACGCCAATCTTCAAGCCCACAACGCCGCGCATCAACGCCACATCCGCCACAGTTGCGCCTGACACCGCGAAGCCGGTTGAGGTCTTCACGAAATCGACGCCAGATTCCACTGCCAGCGCGCATGCAAGGATCTTCTCCTCCTGGTTGAGCAGCGCATTTTCAAGAATCACCTTGAGCAGCGCGCCGTGATTGTGCGCCATTTGTGCCAAGTTATACATTTCTGTCTCCAACAACACTCGGTTGCGGGACTTGAGCGCAGCGATGTTAAGAACAGCTTCCAATTCTTGCGCACCGCTGCGCAAAACGGCTTCGGCTTCGGCGAGCTTTGTCACGGTAAGACTTGCGCCCAGCGGGAAGCCAACGACTACAGCCGCCTTTACGCGTGTCCCTCGCACCTGCGCTGCAGCAATAGCAGCGTTCGTGGGATTCACCACAACGGCATGAAAACCGTAGTGAATCGCCTCGTCGCAAAGGGCAATTACTTCCTTGCGTGTAGCTTCCGGCTTCAGGAGCGTATGGTCAATTAGGCTGGCTGCACTATGCCAGTCACTCACAAGGCCGGCCTGTGCTCCGGCAATAACAGAAACATTCCCAGACATGAGCAGATCAGATTCTATCCCGTCCCCGAGTTGGACTCCAGAACACAAATATCTGGCAGATTACGATAACGTTCGCCAAAGTCAAGCCCATATCCAACCACAAACTCGTCGGCAATGGTAAAGCCGACGTAATCTCCGCCAATCGGTTCCGTTCGTCGCGATATTTTGTCGAGCAGGGCGGCAATTTTCAGCGATTTCGGCCGATGGGCGCGGAGCATGTTCATCAGATAGGTCAGCGTAACACCAGTGTCGAGGATGTCTTCTACCAGAATGATGTTTCGCCCTTCCACCGAGCGATCCACATCCTTCAGCAGTCTCACTTCCCCACTCTGCTGCTTGCCGCTGCCGTAGCTGGATACGGCAATGAAATCGAAGGTAGTGTCGAGTGTGATTTGCCGGGCTAGATCGGCAAGGAAAATGGTCGCCCCCTTAAGCACGCCGATCAGCACCAGGGGTTCTCCAGCAAAGTCAGCGCTAATGCGTTTTCCCATCTGGGCGACTCTCGCAGCTATTTGTTCGCGCGTTATCAGTACTCTCAGCTTGTCCACGGTGCGATTTCGGCCGTCGTAATCGAGAACTTCGGATGGTAGAGAAACCCGGCGAGAAACTCAACTGATCTTCTGTCGGTGTTCGCTGCTATCATCATGCCGGTTCCAATAACTCACGTTCAGCATGGCCCGCCATGGAGGCGTTCGCATGAAGCGGAGTTCGCATTCTTGTACCGTTCTTGGCGAGAGTGTTGTTGTTGTCGCAGCGCTAGTAACACTCACTGTAGCGCAAACTCCTCCCTCCGGATCGGATGAGGCCCGGACCGCACGCTACTTCCAAAGCATTCGTAACAATCCTAACCTTCTGCTGCCGTTCCTCCGCGAGATGCCCAAAGGCGGCGACCTTCATAACCACCTCACCGGGTCCATCTACGCCGAATCCTATATTCAGTGGGCATCGGCCGAGGGCGATTGCGTCGATCGCAAGACTCTGTACCTCAGCCCCGCACCGTGCAGCACGTCCGCGGTTCCAGTCTCTGATGCCTTCGCCGATCCGGTGCTCTATGCCAATATCATCGACGCACTTTCGATGCGCAACTGGCAATTCTCCGGCCAATCAGGACACGACCATTTTTTCGCAACGTTCGGCAGGTTCGCAGTGGCCACGAACAACACTTCTGACAAAGCTTTGGCCGAGACCGCATCCCGCGCTGCCGCCCAGCATGAAACTTACCAGGAGCTGATGTTCACGCCAGCCGGCAAAAACCTCGAGACACTGGCCAAGTCCGTGGGTTGGGACGATAATTTCGACCGCCTGCAACAGAAGTTGATTGCCGGTGGGCTTCCGCAGATTCTTGCCACCGCCAGCGAACAGATCAAAGCTGCCGAGACCTCGCGCGACAAGATACTGCAATGCGGTACGTCCCAGGCCGATCCTGGATGCCGAGTCGAACAGCGCTATATCGCCCAGGTCTCGCGAGGCAAGCCGAAAGAGGTGGTATTCGCCGAGATCCTTACTGGTTTCCTGATGACGGGAGCCGATCCCAAGGTCTTTCCTGGTTGCCCTCACATGGTAGGTCTGAACCTGGTTATGCCCGAGGACTGGTATGTCCCCATGCAAGATTTCCCCCTGCAGATGCGCATGCTGGATTATTTGCACCAACATTATCCGGATGTCCACATCGCGCTGCACGCCGGCGAACTCGTGGAGGGTCTTGTACCTCCTGAAGGATTACAGTTTCACGTACGCGCTTCGGTGGAGCTTGGGCATGCAGAGCGCATCGGCCACGGCGTTGACGTGATGAACGAGGTGCACCCCTTCCAGCTTCTGCAGGAAATGGCTCGGCGCAACATCATGGTTGAGATCTGTCTGACCAGCAATGATGTAATTCTCGATGTCCGCGGCCCTCAGCACCCGCTTCGGGAGTATATTCGTGCAGGCGTGCCCGTGGCTCTGGCCACGGATGATGAAGGCGTCGCACGCTCCGACTTGACTCATGAGTACCTTAAAGGCGCTGAAGAGCAGGACCTCTCGTATTTGCAGCTAAAAAAGATGGCGCGGACTAGCCTGGAACATGCGTTTATCGCTGGCGCAAGCTTGTGGAGTGATGGAAATACGTTCATCACGGTCAAGGTATGCACCGGCCAAAAACCCGGTACCGAGAGGCCAGCCGTGCCGTGTCAAAAGTTCCTGGATAGCAGTGAAAAGGCACGCCTGCAGTGGATACTGGAATCAGAGCTCCGGCAGTTCGAGTCGCGCACCTGGACAACAGAAGCGGCCGAGGTGCGACATAAGGGACCGCGGTAACCGGCTTGAAGGCATTGAGAGAAAACCGCATGTTGGGTCTTGTACCACGTCAGGTTTAATCGACCTTCCCCCATTTGACTCGATCAACCGCCTCCGCCCTCTCCAGAAAATCCTACCAACTACGGTTCTCGATGAATGGACAAATCCGGGTTACACTTTTGTCCGACACTGTGCTTGGTCCGAGAAACCGGCAGACTCTTGCTAGGCGTCCCATCAATCTGAAGGATTCGTCACAAAACCCTCCGCGTGGATTGCGGCCTAAGGAATACGTACATCGGATCCGTGCATCAGATCTGGGTTCTACACTCGCGCCAGGTGCACGCCAAACCACTTCTTGGGGTCGCACCAGGTTTGCTCCAGCGTGAAGCCGCTTAGCCGTAGAATCGACACAATCATCTCGTCGGTGTACTTGTAGCTGTTTTCGGTGTGAATACGTTCTCGAGGCTCAAACGACAAGTCCATGTCGAGCGCCGGGAGGAACACTTCTTGCGCTGCCGTACTCTCCAGGTAAATCTCCATGCGGGAGTGGCGCCGGTTCCAGAGTGCGACATGGCGGAACCGATCGAGATCAAAGTCGGCGCCCAACTCGCGATTCAGGCGCGCCAGAATATTCTTGTTAAAGGCAGCAGTGACTCCCCGGGAGTCGTCGTAGGCTGGGACAAGTATCTTCGGGCTCTTGGCAAAATCTGCGCCCAACAGCATGGCATCGCCCGCTCGCAGCGTCTGCCGGATCCGGCGCAGAAGGCGCACCGCGTCCCGGGGTTCGAAGTTTCCTACGCTGGAGCCAATGTATAGCACCAGCTTGCGTCCGCTGATGCGACCGAGCGCAGGCACGCCTCCTGTATAGTCCGCGACGATGGGATTCACGCGCAGGCTGGGGAACTGCCGGCCGAGCTGCCGCATGGCTTCCTCTAGTGCGGATGGTGAAACATCGATCGGATAAAACAGCGCGCGGCTTTGGTGCTGTAGCAATTGCTCAATCAGGATGCAGGTCTTGCTTGCGGTTCCTGCGCCTAGCTCGACCAACGTCAATGACGTTCCCGCCTGCTGCAAAATCTCGGGCGCAAATCGTTGCAGGATGTAGCGTTCAGTACGCGTGAGATAGTACTCCGGCAGCATCGTGATCTGTTCAAACAGTACTGAACCGATTTCGTCATAAAACAACTTTGCCGGAAGCCGCTTCGGGGTTGCACTTAACCCCTCGCGAACCTCGAAGGCCATTGCATCGGTGGCTATGAACTGCAGCTGCTTGCTAGTTGCCATTCGCTAACCGGATGCCCGTGAACTGCCAGCGTACATGGGGCGGGAAAAAGTTGCGATAAGTGGCCCGGATGTGCGACTGTGGCGTCGCGCAGGAACCGCCGCGTAGCACCATCTGGTTGCACATGAATTTTCCGTTGTATTCGCCGACGGCGCCTGCAGCCGGCTTAAAGTTCGGATATGGCAGATAGGCGCTCGCCGTCCATTCCCACACGTCGCCGAAGATCTGCGCCAACGATTGCCCTGATTCAGCGGGACGTGGTTGCAGCGAGCCAGTCTCCAACAGATTACCCGTTATGGCGCAAGACTGCGCCGCCAACTCCCACTCGAACTCGGTGGCCAGCCGTACGCCAGCCCAGCGCGCAAAAGCATCGGCTTCGTAATAGCTGACATGACAAACCGGTGTGTTTATTGGCAATAGCTTCATGCCTTCGACGCTGTAGTGCCACCACTCGCCCTCCCGCTGTTCCCAATACAAGGGAGCACCCCAACGGTTATTGCGGATGCAGTCCCATCCATCGGACAGCCATAGTTCTGCCTTGCTGTAGCCGCCATCGCGCATGAACTCCAGATACTCAGCATTGGTTACCAGGCGCGAACCAAGCTTGAAAGGTTCCAGGTACACCAGATGACGAGGACACTCGTTATCAAAGCTGAAGCTATCACCTTCGAAGCCGACCGCATGTTGTCCTCCCACAAAGGTGTGCCACGCAGGTTCCGGCGTCTGCGCCGCCCCACCTGTCTCATGGCCTCCCGCCGCCATGCGATAGGCGGGCCGAAGCGGATTCGTCCACAGTCCGTTCTTGACATCGGTAATGATCAATTCCTGGTGCTGTTGCTCGTGATTGCTGCCCAGCGTCACCAAAGAAAGCGCTTGGGGCCCAAGACCGGCGGACAAGGCCCGCACCATCGCCTTATCGACGTAATCACGGTAGGCGTGCACCTCGTCAAGTCCTGGCCGAGACAAAATGTGCCGCAGCGTACGCAATGGCCGATCGCCTACGGCGTTGTAGTAGGAATTGAACAGAGTCCGGAACTCTGGCTGAAACGGCCTGTAACCTTTAACGTATTCGGAAAGCACAAAGGTTTCGAAGAACCAAGTGGTATGCGCCAGATGCCACTTCGCGGGACTGGCGTCGGGCATCGGTTGCAGGCTGTGGTCTTCGACGCTGAGAGGAGCACAGAGTCGCGGCGAAGTCTGACGCACCGCCAGATACTTCTCCACCAAGGACATCTCTTCGGAAGCTACCCGGACCACCGATTTCTCCTGCAATGCGCTTGTGCTGTGCATACAACCGTCGCTCGTTGTGAGATCCCAAAACGAACAGTCTGTGGATTCCAGACCAGCCAAAGATCTGGCCCCGCCTGGCCACACTCAACAGAAGATGCGCGTGTCAAGAGAAGGGTACAAATTTTCTGCAGACTCAGGACTAGGCGGTATGTGAATGGCTGGTAAGAATTAGAAACTCTGGGGGACGGGTATCATCACTCCTCGGTGCGCGCGGGGGCGCCCTGCTCAAGGGAAAGCTCTTCCACTCCCGCCGAAGGCCGCTCGTAAACTCGCGCTCTATCGTTCCAACGTATCTTGAGCATCTCTACGCCCATATTGAACCCGTCGCGGAGAGGGTTGATCCGTGAACGGTGATCATGGGCCCATTCCACCGGGACCTCGACGGTGCGAAGCTTGAACTTGTTGCCTAAGAACAACAGCTCAGGATCGAAGCCCCAGCGCTCGATGCGCTGCCGCGAAAAAATAGTCAGTGCTGCCGGCCGAGCAAAGGCTTTGAGACCACATTGCGTGTCGTAGTAGCGCAGCCCTAAAACGACCCTTAGAGCAAGGTTGAACAGCCGTCCGTACAATTGTCGATGCCAGGGCTGGCGTTCAGTCTGCAGCTCCGCCCTTAACCAGCGTGAACCGATTGCAATGTCTGCGCCTTGCGCAATGGCGTTGAACAGCTTCTCTGCCTCATAAATGGGCGACGATAAGTCGGCGTCGGTGAACAACAAGACATCGCCACGGCTGTGTAGCATTCCATTGCGAACGCTGTAACCCTTGCCACGGTTCCCAGGGTTCTCCAACAATCGGATCTCGGGGTTGGTGACAGCGAAACCGCGGACGATGCCCGCAGTACCGTCAACGGACCCGTCATTCACTACGATCACCTCCGCATTGAGTCCCCGTTGGTGGATGTAGTCCAACACCTTGGGCAAGGAAGTGCTCAGCCGCTCACTTTCGTTGTAAGCCGGGATTACGAAACTGTAATTCAGGCCCATCGTCAGTCCCCTGGGGCGTGTTCATTGTATGCCAGTCGCAAGCAGATGAAGAGCTGTCGCGGAATGTTAGTGCCGAGGTCCGTCGGATCCCAAAGGCTAGCCTGACCCTCACACTGCCTTGCGACTTGCGGCGCGTGCGGCCCCGGATTAGCCTTCCATTAGACGTGTTCGTCCTGGGTGTGTCCTCCGCGGTTGCGTTCATCGCCCTGCTCAGCAGCTGACACCAAGTCGGACATCCGCACCGTTGGTCGTCGAGCGACAACCAGGATGTTTATCCGTTCGTGGGAAAAGAAGAGAATGCGCATCACGGTGCAAGCGCCAGATGTCGATTAGACCTGAAAGAATCCCGGCGACCGGAGTTACGAAGCTACCGATTGCAGGGTTGTCGTTTCACGGGGCTCTTTGCACAATGACATGCTACGTGCCGATTTGCGCAAACCGACCAGATGGAGGCGGCGCCCAAGTTTTGCCGAGGACCGTTAGCGAACCGGAGCGTTCTCATTACTATGAAGACCCTTGATGAACTGTTACACGACGCCCAAGTGGCCCACGGACATCTCTGTGCCGGACAGGTGCTCGGCGTTCGTCTCGCTATGCTCGGGCTCGAATTGCTGGGCATCAACGACCCCCATGGCAAGGACGGCAAACGCCTCATCACGTTCGTCGAGATTGACCGTTGCGCGACCGACGCCGTCGCCGTAGTCACAGGCTGTCGCTTGGGAAAACGCGCCCTTAAATTTCGTGACTGGGGCAAAGTGGCAGCCACATTTGTTGATCTTGCTTCAGGTCGAGCCGTGCGAGTCTGCGCCAAGGAGTCCTCGAAGTCTCTGGCAGAGCAAATGCATCCTGAAATCGAGAGCAAGAACCAGCAGCAGATGCTTGCCTACCGTGAGATGCCAATCGACGACTTGTTCCAGGTGCAGTGGGTGAGGGTCTCGCTCGCTCCTGAGGAATTGCCCGGCTACAAGGGTGAAAGGATCGTCTGTGCGGAGTGCGGCGAAGGCATCAACTTCCGCCGCGAAGTTCAACGGAATGGAAAAATCTTCTGCCGCGCCTGCGCGGGGGAACGCTATTACGAACAACTAAGTTAACCCTTTTGTCTATTGCCAAGGCGTCGTCGGTTTTCTACAACATACGACATGCGTAGGTGCCAACAGACACATATCAGGGTCGGCAGCGCCGATGGCTTCATGAGACCGTCCGAAGCGCGTTATTCACGATCTGCTGGGCTTCCACAACAATCAAATCCAGATGGGCCTCGTCCTTGAAGCTTTCTGCATAAATCTTGTAGATGTTTTCCGTGCCAGAGGGCCGGGCTGCAAACCATCCACTCGCAGCCACAACCTTTAATCCTCCGATTGGAGCTTCGTTGCCCGGGGCACGGGTCAGCTTGGCAATGATCGTTTCGCCAGCCAAATCAGACTCTTTCACTGCCTCAGGCGAAAGTCCAGCCAGTTTGGCCTTCTGTTCAGGAGTAGCTGGCGCATCGATGCGTGTGTAGTACGGTGTGCCGAATTCTGCGGTCAATTCCAGATAATGCTCCCCTGGGTCCTTCCCGGTTTGTGCTGTGATCTCGGCTGCTAGCAGGTCCATAATCGGACCGTCTTTGTCAGTCGCCCACGCGCTACCGTTCAGCCGCAGGAAGCTCGCTCCGGCACTCTCCTCTCCGCCGAAACAGCACGATCCATCAAAGAGTCCCGGAGCGAACCATTTGAAGCCAACAGGTACTTCCAACAGCCGACGGCCCTGCCTGTTTACCACGCGATCGATCATGCTGCTGCTCACTAGCGTTTTGCCTACCACCACGTGTGCAGGCCACCCGCCCCTGTGCGTTAGCAGGTATTGAATCGCAACTGCTAAGTAGTGGTTCGGATTCATGAGTCCCGCCGACGGTGTGACGATGCCGTGCCGATCTGAATCGGGGTCATTCGCGAAGGCAAGCTGGTACTGATCCTTCAGGCCGACGAGTCGAGCCATCGCGTACGGACTGGAGCAGTCCATCCGAATCTTGCCGTCGTGGTCGACCGTCATAAATGAAAAGGTGGGATCGATCTTTGGGTTGACGACTTCAATATTCAACCCGTAGATGGAGTTGATCGGCTCCCAGTAGGGCCTGGCTGCTCCCCCCAACGGATCCACGCCCAACTTCAGTCCAGCAGCGCGAATGGCGTCCATGTCGATGACATTTCGCAAGTCGTTGACGTAGGGCAACATCAAGTCTTCCTGGTGAGTGGTCGCCGCCGTAATAGCGGCAGAATAAGTCATTCGCTTCACGCCGGTGTTGTTTCCACGCAGCAGCTCATTAGCCCGGTTCTCTATCCAGCCAGTAACATCTGTGTCCGCTGGACCGCCATTGGTCGGGTTGTACTTGAAACCGCCGTCTTCTGGCGGGTTATGCGACGGCGTGATGACAATGCCGTCCGCAAGACCATCCTTTGTGCCGCGGTTGTATACGAGGATCGCGCGAGATATGACCGGCGTCGGTGTAACACCGCCGCCCTGTTGAATGACGGTCTCGATGTCATTGGCGGCCAGAACCTCGAGGGCTGTGCGCTGGGCTGGTTCAGACAGTGCGTGCGTGTCCTTGCCCATATAGAGCGGCCCGTCCGTTCGCTGCCAGCGGCGGTAGTCGCAAATGGCCTGCGTGATCGCCAGGATATGCTGCTCGGTAAAAGTACCGTGCAGCGAAGAGCCGCGATGTCCACTTGTGCCGAAGATGACCATCTGGTTGGGGTCGCGTAGGTCAGGACGATTCTCGTAATATTTCTTTTCCAGTTGAGCGGGGTCCACAAGCATTGCCTTTGGTGCTGGCTTACCTGCTAAGGGGGAGATTGCGACTGTAGTCTCACTTTTAACTTCCATTGACCGCTCCTTAGTACTTTTCTAAGTTTCTGATGTTAACTGCCGACATGACTTGTGTCATCCGCGACCCAACCCTGGCTGCGATGGGTGACGCTTCATTGGCACTCCTACGCTCACGGTGCTCAGGCGAAAACATGCCTCCAGGAGTGGGAGCCCAGGTTAAGGCGCGCAACACACGCAAGGAAGGCCACCAAAAAACAGGGTGCGTCGCCGATTAGCTCGAGCAACAAGCGGGTCTGGCGAATTCGCCTCCAAGACAGCGTACTCGGGGTTGCCAACAACCCAGTTGAGAGAATTACCCTTTCTGGCCGCGTTGCTGCGGCAGCTGTCCCGCTGCCGCCCGGTCGGCTTGCACAAGCGCCTGGTCCTGGCTGACCCGTCCGGCCGGAATTGTCACGTCGCCCTTGAGCAAACGGGGCAGCATCGCAGCCTTTTCACCACCTGTAACCAGCCACAGGATGCGTCGCGCTCGGTTGAGGGTGGGATAGGTCAGCGTCATGCGGCGCCTTCCCATGTAAACTCCGGTCAGGGCAACGTCCACGTCCGTCAGATCGAGGACGGGGTCTCCTGGGATGAGGGAAGCTGTGTGTCCGTCGGGGCCCAGACCCAGATGGGCGAGGTCGAGCACTGGAGGCGAGCCGGCAAGCTCGCGCAGAGTCTCGGCGTATTCTCTTGCTGCCCCTTCCAGATCTGGCGATTCCACGGGCATGGCGTGGATCTGTTCGGGGGGTAACGGCGCGTGGGAAAGCAGGCTTTCGCGAAGGTGGGTGAGATTCCGGTCGGAGTCTCCCGCCGGTGCGATGCGTTCATCGACCTGGAAAACATGCACACCGTCCCACGGAACCTCCTCGTTGGCCAGTGCGCGCAGCATAGACCACGGTGTATGCCCCCCGCTGACAGCCATAGTAAAGCGGCCGCGGGCAGCGACAGCCGCGCGTGCATCGGCGGCTATTGTGCCCGCTGCCGCCCGGGCTACCGAATCGGCATCATCCAACACTTCTAGCTTCATAAGAGCTCTTTCTCCAGATGGGATCACTCCCCTCAGCCTTGCAGAGATGGTAATGAGTTGTGAAGAACTATTTGATCTTTATTTGTTCTCCCGATAGCGTCGGATCAGGTTATTGGTTGAGCTATCGTGGGTCAGCTCCGGATCTGTCGTACTCTCAAGTTCCCCGATGATCTTTTTGGCCAGAACCTTGCCGAGTTCGACTCCCCACTGGTCGAACGAGTCAATGCTCCAGATGGTCCCTTGCGTAAACACCGAGTGCTCGTAGAGGGCGACAAGTTTTCCAAGTGTTTGCGGTGTGAGCTGCTCCGCTAGGATGGTGTTGGATGGCCGATTGCCTTCAAAGACCCGGTGAGGAACTAGCCAATTGGGTGTGCCTTCCTCCTTCACTTGCTCGGGCGTCTTCCCAAACGCGAGCGCCTCAGTCTGTGCGAATACATTGGACATCAGTAGAGTGTGGTGTTGGCCTAGCGGGTTGAGGGTTTTGTAGAACCCAATGAAGTCGCATGGAATCAGCCTCGTTCCCTGGTGGATTAACTGGTAGAAGGAGTGCTGACCGTTGGTCCCCGGTTCCCCCCAATAGATGGGGCCGGTCCGGTAGGCCGTCTCCATCCCGTCCAGGGTGACGCACTTGCCGTTGCTCTCCATGGTCAGTTGCTGCAGGTAAGCCGGAAAGCGATTCATGTATTGCTCGTACGGCAAAACCGCCACGGTTTGAGCCCCGAAAAAGTTGCCGTACCAAACGGCCAGCAGGCCCATGATCACCGGCAAATTGCGCTCGAATGGCGTGGTGCGGAAGTGAACGTCCATCTGATGGAAACCATCCAGCATGGCGCGGAAGTTATCCGGCCCGACAGCCAACATCGTCGACAGTCCAATTGCCGAATCCATGGAGTAGCGCCCACCGACCCAATCCCAGAACTCGAACATATTGGCGGTATCGATGCCAAATTCCTTCACCTTCTGCGCGTTCGTCGAGACGGCCGCAAAATGCCTG
>CAZDYZ010000105.1:0-5265 GCA_964509525.1 uncultured Acidobacteriaceae bacterium | reverse complement strand
GATTCGTAAATCGGAAATCCGGGGTTGGGGTAAATGACTTCGTCGCCCTCTTCAATGAGAGCAAGGAAGGTAAAAAAGATAATCGGCTTGCCGCCCGGAACGACTACTACCTCCTCGGGGTTGACCCCAATGCCTCGTGACCTGGCAACATCCTCGGCGATAGCTTCGCGCAAGTCCGGAAGCCCTGCCGATGGCCCGTAGTGAGTACAGCCCTGGTGCAGAGCGTCTACCGCAGCTTCGACGATATTCGCCGGCGTATCCTGATCAGGCTCGCCTATCTCGAGGTGAATAATGTGTTTTCCTTGGCGTTCCAGAGCCCGGGCATGCACGAGCACTTCGAAGGCGGTTTCGGTTCCAAGCCGCGACATCCGCTTGGCTAGGCGCAATTCCGTTTGAGTTGAAGTCATACGCAAACCGATGATTATACCCTGCAAGGAAAGCGCAGAGACCTGGGCAATGAGCCCTCTGGCGATCTTTCGTGTTTGTCGCTACCGGAACCCCTATGTGCTAATGGAGGACGGGTGGCCAGCGCCCTTTACGCAGGCTTGTCTTTTATTCCTCAGATCTTCGGGTTTGCACATAGACCAGCTGAAAAATGCTGCCGCCACCGCTTGGTTCGATACCCACGATGTGCTGGTTGTCTTTTGTGCCCGCCTTCAGTTCCAACTCTCCTGCCTTCGGATTGTCGTCACAGCCTAGTTGACGTGCCGGATTCATGTCCCTGTTACTTGCCTTTCCGGAGCCCGCAGAGCAGTCTAATACGTCGCCGTATTTGGTCAACGCTTTGCGGTAAAAGGTAGCAACTTTGTCAGGCGCATCCTCTGTATCCAGCTTCACGACCACAAGCTTAAAACCCGAGTTACCACCCCATGCCCAGAGTTGAGCCGCAGGATTGTCCTCGGAATTGTCTTTGTGCGGCTTGGATCCGGGATAGATTGGCAATCCCACTTCCTTAGCGCCCGCTTTGTCGCTGGCGCCTAGGCTGAAACTGACCTCGTTATGCTTAGGTTTGCTCGAGTCCTTGCTGTCTTGTCCCACAATCGGCAGACACAGTGTGAGCAATAAGAGACCGAGACCGCAGAGCGCAAAGACCGCCCAGAAAGGGTTGTTTCGGGCTACTGATGCAAGCATGCGCGCCCTCCTTCTTACACTTTCTGTACGGAGCAACATGTAGGGTGGTTCCTCGATTCTGCACTAGCTTTTGGAAAAAGAGAGTAAGAGAGCAGGCTAGCGAGACCCGACGGAATGCATTTGCGACCGGGAGTCGTGGCGGCGCAGCTCTTCGCCATCCATAACCCGGTAAGAAAAAGAAACATCAGGACGAGCGTGAAGCCATCAGCATCATTGCATGTCTGGGTCACGTCGTTCGTACGGATGTGCTGGCCTATCCAGTGTATTCGATCTCAAATTCGATCTGCGCCGTCTTCTCCAGCATGGCTGACACCGAACAGTACTTTTCCTTGGAAAGCCGAACAGCGTCTTCCATCGCCTTGTGCGTGACGTTTCCGCCCACGCGGTAAAGCAGACGAATAGTGGTATAGACCTTCGGATACGCCTCGGCACGCTCGCCAGCAGCGCGCACTTCCAGGCTGGTGAAAGGTTCCCGTTTCTTGCGCAGGACACCCACGACGTCGCTGCCTGTGCAGGCGCATAAAGCAATCAGCGCCAGTTCCATCGGGCTGCTGGCGGTTTTCTCACTGCCAGCATCCACCACAAGGGCAGGACCGCTGCTCGCCTCCGCCATGAAACGGTCATGGTCGGTCCAGAGTACCTTGGCTTGAATCATCTTCCCTACCACCTTCCATCGGGGATAACGGACCAAAAGCTCTCGGCTCTGGTTTAGTAACACCGAAAAATGGGGCTTAAATTGCTGATCGCCAAGCGTCGCTAAGAGCTCAAGTTGCTAATGCTTGTCTTTGGGCTGAGTGTCGCCCGGCTTGTCGTAAATCGTGTACTGGTCCTGCGGTCGCTTTAAGCGAATGGTAACGGTCTGCTGGGGTTGATTGATGGTGTAGTCGTCGCCGAAGGTCTGAAACCCCGGAGCGATCACTTGCACACGCAGCCGCCCGTAGGGAATCCCGTCACTCTCAGTTTCCCCCGCAGCGTTCGTCTTCAGCTCAAATCCGCCCTTGCCCTGCTTACCGCTCCGCCCAACAGGGTGCAAGATGACTGCGGCGTTGCGCACAGGCTTGCCATTATCGTCCTTGACGACGACAAACTTGAGGGCTGCTGACTGATCTCCCGCAACCAGCTGGGTGGGAATAACAAGCAGAGCAGCCAATATGGTGAACACCCTGCGGCGCATCTTCGTATTCTAGGTAACGTCGCCGCACGCCGCAATGCAATCCATTTCCCCATTTAAAAAAGAAAGGAGGAACGGACAGAGTCTCACGAAGCTATAAAATCAATTCACCAATGAACCGATTGTTCCTCTACTTGCATCGCAAATCGCGGGAGAAAAAACACAAGTTGTTTCTGGAATTACTGCGCCCCACTCCCCAGATGCGCATCCTCAACGTTGGCGCATCAGGGATACATGTTGGATTGCCGGAGCAACTGGAATCATTTTACGAGTATCGCAGTCAGATCACAGGAGGCGGGATTTCTTTTGCCGATGTAGAGGATTACCGGAACAGTTTTCCCGGTGTGCAAGCAATTGTTTTCGATGGCTGCGCCTTGCCCTTCATCGACCAGTCCTTCGACATCGTCTATTCCAATGCTGTCCTCGAACACTTACCGGGAACCAAGTCAGTGGAGCGTTTTGCGGCAGAGGTTCAGCGGGTGGGTAAAGGGTGGTTTATCACCACGCCGAACTTCTGGTATCCGGTGGATCCTCACTACCACCTGCCTTTCGTGCAGTTGCTGCCAGAAACTCTCTTGCGACTTCTGGTCCGGACTCTAGGCAAGACGCCCTATGATCATCTGCACTTGCTAACCAAGAAACAGTTGCAGAAACTTTTTTCTGCCGGGGAAGTGGTCAGCCCGCGAATAACGTTTTATCCGGAAACTCTAATTGCTTACCGCCCACCTTCAATTTGAAGCAGGAGGGTTGCGCTTGAGCGTGGGACGATCGTCGTCGTTCTGATCGGTTGTGCTGTGACCGCCCTGACTCGATGAACCTCCGGAATCATTACCGCCCGAAGAGGCATTGGTGCGCTTCAGCAGCACCGGGCGATAGCCCCTGCTGCCGTTCAGCCGATGACCGTTCTCCAGCGCAATCAGGCGGTTCTTGACGTTCTCGAATTCGCTGGTGTCTACGACGTACTCTGGACGATCAGGCAAATATTTGCGGATTTCGTCCTGCGCCGCCTTGATACGGTCGGCATTCATGGGGTGCGTTGCGAAGGCTTTGGCGAGTGCGCTGTGCTTCTTCTTCCCATCCACATTCAGCTTCTCGAAGAATTCAACGAAAGCATGGGGATCGTAACCTGCTGCGTAATCGTATTCCAGACCGAGAAGGTCAGCCTCGCGCTCGGCGTCACGCGAGAACTTGAGATAGGTCATCGGGACCGCGAGGGATGCAACTTCACTTATCGCGTAGCCGATTGGTCCCCCAATGAAGATGAGCGGCACGGATGCCAGGTTCCAAATCTGTGCCCGAGTCATGTTCTTGGTCGCATGACGCGCGGCCACATGAGCAATTTCATGCGCCATCACCCCTGCGAGCTCGGCCTCGTCCTCAGCGGCCAGAATCAATCCGCTGTTCACATAGAAGAACCCCCCAGGCAGTGCAAAAGCGTTCACGTCGTCGGTATCGAGGATCTTAATCGTGAATGGCACCCGCGCATCGGAGTTGCGTACCAGGTTTTGACCGATGCGATTGATGTATTCATTAATGATGGGATCGGTCAGCAGCCGCGCGCTCTGCTCGACCTCGCTCGACAACTGGCGCCCTAACGCAATCTCGCGGTCGAGAGAATAGAAGTCAAGACCCGACCCGACGCTGCGATGGCCGATCTGCGAAACATCGTATTTTGCCGAGGCCGGCCCTCCTTGGTGCGGAACAGCCGACGGCTGGGTGTTTGGGACTGCGGGAGGGGAAGCTACTGAGGCTGCCGGCGCGTCATGATCGCCAAGAGCGTCCGCGGCTTCGATTCGTCCGGCAGTTGGCATCTGCGAAGCAGCATCCGTTGCAGACTCAGCCTTTGTGGATTCGGCTTTCGGTGGAGCGGCCTCATCAGGCTGTGCCGGAGTAGAGGTCGAAACCTGGTCGGTTGCAGACGTCGCCTGCTGCTGTCCTTCGCTAGCTTGTGGATCCTGGATCGGCGTCGAATTCGGGAGCTGAACGGCACTAACGGGCAAACCCAGTACAGCAACCCAGACAGCGCACAGAATTACGCGCACGCAAACGGAATAGAAGAATCGAGAGGCACCCTGGACACACACGATCACACCCACCGATTTTCGCACTTGCGGAGCCGACCTCACGGCCGAAGGCCAAAATCTGCATGAGATCGACAAAACTAACAGCGCGCCAGAAAACTAGCGGGACGGATGCAGGTATTTGTACACCAGATCACGATTTTTTGGAAGGGTTTAGCTCCGCGCGGGCCCTGGCAGAAAAGCCCCGGACAGTGATTCACGAATCGGTCGACAGCTCGTGCAGGGCTTCATTGTCATCGGCAGGAGGGGTGTTCTCTGCCAGGCTGTAAGGATGCCTCAAGAACGTGCCTCCAACAGGAGGAAGACATTAGACGCCGCGGCCGGCCGGAGTGCCCCAGGGCTAATGGGTTAAAGTGGTCAAGGTGGCTCCGGTCGAACGCCTAAAGGTATGACACGCTCCTCGCCCCTTGACGCTGGCCCATTCCCGAATGCCAACGCACATGGGAGCCCCTTTTCCGTGCGGTCTCGAAACCGTTCGTCAAAGGGCGCTTTAGATGTAATATATTGATTTATAAGCAGATATTTATTTTCCACGTTCCGCGTTATAGAAATTTGAGTCGATTACACTCATCTCAGACCTTGACATTACGATGCCCTCCCCGTATGATTGGCACTCGTTGGAAGTGAGTGCTAACAACCGCTTGAAGGTCAAAACCGACGTGCTGCTTCCTGCAGTCGAGATTCTCCCAATTCTTAGGAACGCTAACTTGCAACCCGCCTTGGCGGGCAAAGGTTGGCAAATCCGCCGAGGCGGACAATCCAAACCAAACCAAACCACAAGCTTGAAAGGAGTTTGCGAATGGCTACAAAACTGACTCCCCTGCACGACCGCATCGTAATCCGCCGGGTTGAAGAAGCTGAAACCACCCGTGGCGGAATCAT
>CAZDYZ010000104.1:0-7569 GCA_964509525.1 uncultured Acidobacteriaceae bacterium | reverse complement strand
GCTGGGCATGTTGGCACCGATCAATACCACAAACGGTGCTTTCTTTACGCCACGGTCGCGGAGAGTCGAGTGGTGGCTGGCAAGTCCGTTATACAGTGACTGTTGAACATCCGTCGCCAGCTCCCGCGATTCTTCGATCTTTTCTTTGAGTGTGATTTTCTTCACCAAGTCCTGCAGTTCGAAGATGGACTTCTCGGAGACGGCGTTCTCGCGCGCGGCGACTTCCAATGTCTCCGGATTCGAGGTGAAGTTCAGGTAATACGTCTCGACTCCGCGTGCTGACGGATCAGGACTGGAATTGGCATGAATCGAAATGAACAAGTCAGCCTGGTGCTCGTTGGCGATTGCGGTACGGGTTTCCAGTGGGATAAAGGTATCGTCATCACGAGTGAAGATGACATCTGCTCCTAGCCGCGTCTCAAGAAGCCGGCCGAGGCGTAACGCCACGTCCAGTACAAGGTCCTTCTCCATCAGGCCGTTCGGGCCTATCGTCCCGGTGTCGTGACCGCCATGGCCAGCGTCAATAACGATTCGGCCGATCTTTAGTCCCAACGCTCGAGTGAGGCTGCGTTCCCCGGCCGAAGTAGGTGAGGCTTCGCGGGTAGAAGGCGCTTCGACTGAGGTGGTTTTGGCTGTCCTTTTGTGATCTTTGGAGCGAGGAGCGACGGCGACAGCCGTTGGACCGCTGGTGGGTTGGGTAGTGGCCTTCAACTCTGGGCCCTTGGTGTCGCCCGAGCCGGAGGGCAGCGGTTCATCCGAACTATTGGCGCGGGCGGCGATGACCGGGCCCGACTTGTTCGATTTTTCTCGTGACGTGGCGCCGGTCTTCACAGTGGGAGTGGTGCTGGAGCTAGCTTGGTCAGCCGCAGCAACATCGTCACTTTCGTCGATGATGACCTTGTGGGGTGACGCTTTGGAGGACGCTTGCTGGGGAATCGCAGATCGGGCGGCGGCATCGGCGTCCGCAGCACCTTTGCCGTCAATGTTTACGCCGGAAACGGGGCTCCTAGCAGAGCGGTTGTCCAGGTATTTCGGGCTCGGCTTTGCGGTCGATGCCACCGGGGAAGAAGAGCCTTTAACGGCGCCGGTTGGCATCGAGTTGTCTTCATCCGAGCCGACAGGAGGATTGACATTCACTCCCCGTGACTGGGGATGCGGCTGGCGACCGTGGATGTCAATGATGAGTCGGTATGGATTCGGCAGCAAGAATGCTGAATAGTCGGAAATATCAGATACCTCAAGCACTACCCGGGTATATCCTGGCTGATACTGAGCAACGCGGATCTTCTTCAGAAAGCCATCTCGTACATCGAAGCTCTTGCCGACCAGCACCGAGGCCAGCTTGGTGTCAGGCAGGTCGCAGAAAATGCGGTCCG
This sequence comes from uncultured Acidobacteriaceae bacterium, assembly GCA_964509525.1. Lineage (GTDB taxonomy): Bacteria > Acidobacteriota > Terriglobia > Terriglobales > Acidobacteriaceae > Bog-257. The sequence goes on along the minus strand of CAZDYZ010000104.1, from coordinate 6,193 downwards.
GACCGGAAATGCGTCCTGCTTCATACTTCACTTCGCGGTCCACATCAATCGCCACACGAGTGTAATCCGGAGTTGACCAGTGGCGAATACCTGTCACCATGGGAAGCCCAGAGGGTTTTCGTGCGGCTGACTGCGAATTACCCTCGGAGACCGCAGACCCAGACACATCGCCCCCGGGTTGCTGCATTGGCCTCTTGGTTACTTTGACCTGATCCAGCTCAGCTAGCGCCTTCTTTGCCTCGGGGGCCAAACGGTTTCGCGGATAGCGCGCCAGGAAGTCTTCGAATGTTTTCCTCGCAGCCTCGTTATCATCCAGGTCTTCTTTATAGATCTGACCGATAGTGAACAGCGCCTGGAAACGGTACTTGCTGCCAGGATACTCATGACGCAAGAACTCGTATTCGTGGATGGCGGAATTCAGATCTCTTTCGCCGGGCTGGAACTGGCGACCCGCCTCGGCTAGCAGCTCAGCGACGGCGACCACGCTAGCATCGGCTTTGCTGGAATCGGGCGCTACATAATAAACCTTACGAAAGGCATCTGCGACGCGCTGATAATCGCGGCGGGCTCGTTCTTCCGCAGGGCGTCCGTTTAGAGCTTCGCGCAATTGCTCGGCTTTTTCGAACTGTTCACGCGCTTCTTGTTTGCGCGGCGTCGAATTGCTAGACAAACCAGTCACGCTGAGGCTAGAAAGCACCATCAGCAGTGCAAAAATCCTACACAGCCTTCGGTGTGACCGTTGCTCATGAGGCGAGAAAAGGTGGTCGGCAGAAGGTTTCCGGAAGCTTCGTTGGCGCAGGAGGTGCAGCATTTGAACAGGCATCCGGACCCCCGGCACGAGCCGCGAACACAGCGCGACTTCTGGGGATGCAGCCCGGCAGAGACTCTTTCCTCCAGAGCACCTTGATTATAGAAGCGGAGCAGGTGCCGACAAGCAGCGAAAGAGGCACGAATCAGGGGAGTGAACCCACCCGCAAGGGCATCTGGTTGCAGGTGCCAATCAAATGCGGGGCGGGGCAGGAGCGGCAGGCTGAAAAACGGATCGCACTTGCGGCTGAATGAGATAGCAGATGATTGCGACATGCAGAGCGATCTTGATCAGGCACGATGCATAGAATGCGTCCCCACTCGCGACGCGTCCATAGGCCATAGCCAGCAATGACAGCAACCATGGCAGGGCCCAGGGCGAAGCAGGTCCAACGATGCCAACGAAACGGCCCAGACCCCAAAGGGGGCTGTTGTTGCTGCCGCTGAACATTGCACCTAGAAAGCTACCGCCCACCGTGAGCGCGATCGCGAGGATCGACAGGAACGTAGCGGCAAGGAAGTGGTACAGGGAGATCAAGACAACTCCCATTGGCCGCATGTCAATTGCTCCTCATCGGGTTGCGTTGACCCGGACACTAGGGGAAGGGGCGAAGCAAGTCAAGCGCACGTATTTGGGTATATTCTGGTGGCAGCAATGCCCAGCAAACTGGAAAACATCATTGCAGCGAGCCGAGAGCGAGTAGCTGCAATCCGGGATTCGGTCGACCTCCGTGCGCTGACCGCGGCGGCAGAGCGCCACCAGCCCCGGGGGTTCCACGAAAGCCTGAAGCGTGCGGCAGAATCTGGCATTGCGATCATCGCCGAGCTGAAGAAAGCCTCGCCATCGAAGGGATTGATCCGCATGGACTTCGACGTGACAAGGCTAGCTGCCGAACTGGAATGCGCTGGCGCCGCCGCGCTATCTGTCCTAACCGATCCGAAGTTCTTCGCGGGTTCGCTAGTAAATCTGGAGCTCGGGTCCAAGGCCACAAACCTGCCGTGCCTGCGGAAGGACTTCATTATTGACGACTTGCAGTTACTCGAAGCCAAGGCTTATCGAGCCGATGCTGTGCTACTGATCGTCGCTGCGCTCACCCAGAGCGATTTGGCCAACCTGCATCGCCGGGCAAGGGAATTGCAACTCGATGTCCTCTGCGAGGTGCATGATGGCGAGGAGTTGGAACGCGCCCTCGATGCCGGTTGCGAGACCATCGGCGTGAATAACCGCGATCTGCATACCCTCCATGTGGATCTGAATACCTCACTGCAGCTTGCCGAATGGATCCCTCACCGCGTACTAAGGGTTGCAGAGAGTGGGATCGAGAGCGGTAATGACATTGTGCAGCTCAGGCAGGCGGGATTCGACGCGTTTCTGATCGGCGAGTCTCTGATGCGCGCCCTACATCCTGGCGAGGCATTGCGCAAGTTGCTCAATCAGGCTGCGGGGGCGGCTTGTTCAGCTTTAGGAAGGCGTCCACAATCGGCCAAACTGGACTGTGGGGATGGCATAGGATAGCTCGGCTTCACACATTGGATGGGGCGAGACTACCCAGCCGAATCCATGCGAAAAGGCTCCGGTTAGTCGCTATGACTTGGGTCAAGATTTGCGCCATCACGAACTTACACGACGGGCAAGCGAGTGTGGCTGCTGGAGCGAATGCCCTAGGTTTCGTTTTCGCGCCAAGTAGCCGCCGGATTCAGGTCAGAAGGGCAGCGGAGATCATCAGGGAGCTTCCGGCAGGGGTTGAGAAAATAGGCGTATTCGTCAACCAGTTACCGGAGCACCTGGGGGAGATAGGGGCGCAAGTTGGGCTCACCGGATTTCAGTTGCACGGCGCCGAGCCAGCCGCTCAGCTCCCGAACTATCGCCGGTTGGTTGGCAGCCGCAAACTGATCAAGACGCTGCAGGTAAGCGAGTTGCTGATGACTTGCGGCGACCGTCAGTTGCAAACCTATCTCGACGTGGGTGGCAGTGTGGACGCCATTTTGCTCGATTCGGGTGTAGCCGGTAACCGCGGCGGCACCGGGGTGCCGTTCGACTGGGGCGCAGGCTTCGGAATCGTGCAACGAATCAAAGCTGTGTTGCCGGTGATTATTGCCGGGGGACTGACTACCGAGAATGTGGGCGAGGCGATCCAACTGTTTGCGCCCTGGGGGGTCGATGTTGTCAGCGGGGTGGAGAGAGAAGCGGGCAGCAAAGATGAGGGGAAACTGAGAAGTTTCCTGGCGGCAGTGCGAGCAGTTAACGGGGCATCCCCCAAACCTTGAAGGGTCATATGTCAGCATGGGGATAGAGCTCGGGATGACATACGGAAGGTACCAAACGGCGTCATGGAAGAGACAGGCAGCTGGCTCGCTAGCTCGGCTCTCGAGAAAGTGACCAAATCGGAAAAGCGCAGGCGCCCGGTTCCCGGCCGCTTTGGCGCTTACGGCGGACGATATGTGCCCGAGACGCTGATGGCGGCGTTGCAGGAATTGGAATCCGCATATGCTGATGCTCGTAAAGACAAGTCATTCGGCGAGGAGTACCACCGCCTGCTGGCGGACTTTGCGGGTCGTCCGACGCCATTGTTCCTGGCTGAGCGGCTCACCAAGGAGCTGGGCGGTGCCAAGATCTACCTGAAGCGCGAAGACCTTCTGCACACTGGCGCACACAAGATCAACAACTGCATCGGACAGGCATTACTAGCTCGCCGAATGGGCAAACATCGCATCATCGCCGAGACCGGTGCAGGTCAGCACGGCGTGGCCACCGCCACCGTCTGCGCGCTGTTTGGCATGGAGTGCGTCGTTTACATGGGCACAGAAGATATGCGGCGGCAAGAGCTGAACGTCTTCCGTATGCGTTTGCTAGGCGGCGAAGTGCGCGGCGTGGAGTCCGGTTCGCGTACGCTGAAGGACGCCATCAACGAAGCAATGCGCGATTGGGTAACCAACGTTCGCACAACCCACTATCTGCTGGGCAGTGTGCTAGGGGCGCATCCCTACCCGACGATAGTGCGCGATTTCCACCGCGTTATCAGCCAAGAAGCGCGGAAGCAAATACTAAAAGCCGAGGGACACCTACCAGCTGCTGTAATCGCATGCGTCGGCGGCGGCTCGAATGCAATTGGAGCATTCTTTGAATTCATCAAGGACCGCGAGGTGAAACTCATCGGCGTCGAGGCGGGCGGGCGCGGCCACTGCTTGGGCGAACACGCTGCACGCTTTGGCGGTGGCGGTCCGGGCGTGTTGCAAGGGACCTATTCATATGTCCTGCAGGACCGGGAAGGACAGATAGCCAGGACGCACTCAGTCTCTGCGGGCCTGGATTATCCGGCGATCGGGCCGGAGCATGCCTGGCTGCACGATCAGGGACGTGCGGAGTATGTGTCAGCCAGCGACCAGGAAGCGCTTGACGCGTGCCGCACCCTGGCCCGAATGGAGGGAATTATTCCGGCACTCGAGTCGGCTCACGCCATCGCCGAGTGCATCAAGCGCGCACCACAGATGGCGAAATCTGACGTCGTCATCGTAAACGTCTCAGGCCGTGGTGACAAAGATGTCGGAATTTTGCGGGAGAATCTCCGGTTCTAACGGTCCATCCAGATGGCAATCCGCTTTAAGAAATATCCCGGGCTCGTTGCCTACCTTACTTGCGGCGATCCCGATCTCGATACGTCGGGCGAGATTGCGCTCGCGGCCATCGATGCGGGTGCTGACGTAATCGAGTTGGGAGTACCTTTCAGCGACCCGGTCGCCGACGGACCGGTGATCCAGCGGGCCAGCGAGCGTGCGCTGAAACAGGGGACAAGTTTGAGCAGCGTGCTCGCTATGGCCAAACAACTTCGCGCACGCTCGAAGGCTGGCCTGATCATCTTTTCTTATCTGAATCCCATCCTGCAGTTTGGGCTGGACAAGTTTTGCGCCGCTGCTGCCGAGGCCGGCGTTGACGGAGCGCTCGTGACTGATCTCCCGGTGGAGGAAGCCGTTCAGTATCTGATAGCAATGAAGACACACAAACTTGCTCCAGTATTCCTGGCTGCCCCCACGAGCACGGAGCAGCGTTTGCGCAACGTCGGAAAGCACTCCCGAGGCTTTGTGTATGCGATCTCACGCACTGGCATCACCGGAACGCAACCGGAGGTAGCAAGCGACGCACGTTCCCTGGTTGAGCGCTTGCGGGCCCACACCAAACTGCCCATCGCGGTTGGGTTTGGAATATCAACCCCAGAGCAGTTTGCGGAGGTCGGAACGTTCGCAGACGCGGCGGTGATTGGAAGCGCAATCGTGCAGCGGATCGAACAAAATCCACGACGTGAGGCGGCGGCTGTGTCAGAATTCTTGTCCTCCCTGGCAGGAGCGGCACTGCCAACCGGAGCCCGCGGCTAGTTCTGCAGGGCGGGAGACGCTGACTGGCGGAAAGACAATGGACATTGCAGACTGGCGCAAGAAAATCGACGATCTGGACTGCAAAATCGTACAGTTGCTTAATGAGAGAGCCCAGTGCGCCCATGAAATTGGCAAGCTCAAGCGTAACTCGGAACTGCCCATCTATGAGCCGGACCGCGAAAGGATCATCTTCGATAACATCGAGCGGCAGAATACGGGGCCACTCTCACAGGTGCAGTTGCGCCAGGTATATGAACGCCTGGTCGACGTGATGCGTCAGATTCAACGCGATGAGATGTCACCTGCACTGCCCGAGCGCGAAGCGACGACTGAGTTGGAGCCGAACGACTGAAGCCAAGGGCGGGTCGATTAAAAAGTTTCCAGGTTCTCGTTTTATCGAGAGAACGACTAGCCTGACTAAGAAGAGAGATAACTGAACCCATGATTGTGGCGATGTTGGAAAGCGCGACCGAAGACCAGATTCAGAGGGTGACAGATCACCTGGTGAAGATGGGCTTTGCCGTGCATCGCACGACCGGAGCGCGGCAGAGCGTACTAGCCGCGGTAGGCAGGCGCATTGACTTTGATACGCGCGACCTTGAGGTACTCTCCGGCGTGGAGCGGGTGCACCGCATTTCCGCACCCTACAAGCTCGTCGGACGCCAATTTCGTCCGCACGGCACAATTATCAAGCTGCCCAACAGCGTCGAAATCGGCGGCAAGGCTGTCGTGGTCATGGCCGGGCCATGTTCGGTCGAATCGCGCGAGCAACTTTTCACCGCCGCCGACCTGGTCAGCAAGGCAGGTGCGAAAGTGCTGCGAGGCGGGGCTTTCAAACCGCGCAGTTCCCCCTATACCTTCCAGGGTCTCGGGCTGGAAGGGCTCAAGTTCTTGCGCGAGGCCGGCGATCGCTACGGGATGATGGTCATCAGCGAAGTGATGGAGATTTCGCAGATTGAAGTGATGCTGCCTTACATTGACATCTTCCAAGTGGGTGCGCGTAATATGCAGAACT
>CAZDYZ010000103.1:0-1849 GCA_964509525.1 uncultured Acidobacteriaceae bacterium | reverse complement strand
AAGCCCGGGATAGAAAACTCGTTGCACCTTTCGATGCCGGCTGAGGAAGTTGGCCATCACCCGGCCGCTCGCGTCGTGTTGCTTCATGCGTACGGCCAGCGTCTTTGTGCCGCGCAGTACCAGCCAGCATTCGAACGGTGAAAGGATCGCGCCGGCAGCTTTCTGGATGAACGCCAGCTTCTCCGCTTGCTCCTTAGTAGTGCAGACCAGCACTCCTCCGAGGCCGTCGCTGTGACCGTTGAGGAATTTCGTAGTGGAGTGCATCACGATATCGGCACCAAAACTCAGGGGTTGCTGGAAGTACGGCGACATGAATGTGTTGTCCACCACAACTTCGCAGCCGCGCTTGTGGGCGATCGCACTGACCTCTGCTATGTCGGTAATCGCCATCAGTGGATTGCTCGGTGTTTCGATGTACACAAAACGGGTGTTCTTGCGGATGGCGTGTTCCACGTTGCGCGGGGCGGTCGTATCTACGTAGGTAAACTCGAGGCCGAAGTTGGCCAGGATCTGATTGAAAAGTCGCGGAACCCCACCGTAGAGATTGTTCGAAGCGACGATATGCTCGCCGGACTTCATGAGCTGGCACATTGCAACGATGGCAGCCATGCCGCTGGAAAACACCGGCGCAGCAATGCCGCCCTCCAATGACGCGAGGTTTTTCTCCAGCCGAGTGCGTGTGGGATTCACGGCGCGTGAATAGTCGTAGCCTTTCGTTACGCCCAGCTCTTCCTGCGCATAGGTCGAGGTTGCAAATATCGGAGGAGAGACGGCTCCTGTGGACGGGTCAGGCTCGTTGCCGATGTGAATGGCGCGAGTGGAAAATCCGGCAGTGTTTTTCTTGAACATAAATAACGTTTGGAATTACGGATTCGCGATCGAGACGGGGATAGTGAGACAACGTATTAAGGAACCTTGTTCACCCCTTCAAATCTGCACTCAGTGCTTTTCGTTGAAGTGGAAAATGTCTTTCGACAGGTAGCGCTCCGCCGAATCGGGTATTAGCGTCGCCACGCGCTTACCCGGGCCTAAGCGGCATGCAATTCCGATGGCCGCGAAGACATTCGCACCTGCGCTCGATCCCGCCAGCACTCCCTCGATGGCCGCCAGTTTTCTTACCATTTCGAAGGCATCGTAATCACTCACAGCGATGATCTCGTCGGCCAGAGACAGGTCGCAGGTTTTGGGAATGAAGCTTGCACCAATGCCTTCTACCTCATGGTCGCCCCTGGCGCCACCACCGAGCACTGAACCCTGTGTCTCGACCACCACAGCCATCAGGTTAGGGTTGCGCTCCTTGAGGTAGCGCGCCACGCCGGTGAAGGTACCGCCGGTTCCGGAGCCGATAACGACAGCATCTATCCGACCGGCAAGCTGTTCGTAGAATTCAATTGCGGTGGTCTCATAGTGAAAGTCGGGGTTGTCCTGATTCTCGAATTGCCCCGCGACAAAGGAATTCGGAGTCTTGGAAGCGCGCTCTCTCACGTAGCGGATAGCGCCTTCTATGCCCTCAGACTGCGGAGTGCGAATCACCTCGGCGCCCAAGGCTTCCATGAGCATGACTTTCTCAATGGAAAAGCCTTCCGGCACAGCCAGTACCGTCTTGTAGCCACGGCCAGAACCGATCAGAGCGAGCCCCACGCCGGTGTTGCCCGCAGTGGCTTCGAAAATAGTGGCGCCAGGCGCCAGCGCGCCGGACTTCTCCGCCTTCGTGATCATGCCCAGCGCGGCGCGGTCTTTGATGCTGCCTCCTGGATTCAGAAACTCGAGCTTGGCATATACGTCGGCTGCGTCAGGTGGGACGATTTTTCGAAGATGAAGAATGGGTGTTTCACCGACTAGTTCGGTG
>CAZDYZ010000102.1:0-4954 GCA_964509525.1 uncultured Acidobacteriaceae bacterium | reverse complement strand
TATCTTGACTACTCGCGCAAGCCGGGTCAGTGGATTCCCAACCAGTACGGCGGGCGGGAGAACCTGGGCGCCGTTTCGTTGCTTCGGCGCGTGAATCAAGACGCCTACCAGGAATTTCCCGACATTCAGACGATCGCGGAGGAATCGACTGCATGGCCGATGGTTTCGCGTCCTACCTACATCGGTGGACTTGGCTTTGGCATGAAGTGGGACATGGGATGGATGCACGACACGCTGCTGTACATGACGAAGGACCCAGTCCATCGCAAGTACCATCACAGCAAGCTGACCTTCCGCGGTTTGTATACCTTCACGGAAAATTTCGTTTTGCCGCTATCGCACGACGAGGTGGTGCACGGCAAGGGATCGCTGGTGGGGAAGATGGCGGGAGACGAATGGCAGAAGTTCGCCAACCTCCGTCTGCTCTACGGGTACATGTTTACTCAGCCAGGGAAGAAGATGCTGTTTATGGGCGACGAGATCGGGCAGTGGGCCGAGTGGAGCCATGACAGCAGCATTGAGTGGCACGTTCTCCAATATCCGACTCACCAGGGTGTGCAACGCTGGGTGCGTGATCTGAATACTTTCTATCGCAGTGAGCCTGCGCTGTATGAATGCGATTTCGACCCGGACGGCTGGCACTGGATTGATGCCGATGATTCCGACAACAGCGTCCTCACCTACTTACGCTTCCCGAAGGATCGCTACGCAGCGGTGGCGATTGCCTGCAACTTCACCCCTGTGCCGCGGCGCGGATACAGGATTGGCGTCCCATACCAGGGGTTTTGGCGCGAGGTGCTGAACAGCAATGCCGCGATTTACGGGGGCACCGATGAGGGAAATTTTGGCGGCAGAGAGACGGAGCCGATCCCCTGCCACGGGCACGAAAATTCACTGCTGCTGAACCTTCCACCGCTGGCGATGGTAGTGTTCAAGCGGTAGTTGCAGCTTGGCATGATCACGCGTTCTCCCCTGCCCGCGGTCGTCGGCCTGCTTGGGTTGGCTTTGGGCTGCCCGGCTGGGGGTGCCCAGGACAACTACGAAATCCAGGTTTATGGCTCGGAGACAGTTCCGCCCAAGACAACCATGGTGGAGCTGCATAGCAACTTCATATTCCAGGGATCGAAGACAACCGAGGCAGGTGTTCTCCCCACCGAACACGAGCTGCACGAAACGATTGAAATCACTCAGGGTTTCACCCCGTGGTTCGAAACCGGCTTTTACATTTTCACAGCGGTGCCGAACGGTGAAGGCTGGCGATGGGTGGGCAGTCACATCCGCCCTCGAGTACGTGCCCCGGCGAGCTGGCACTGGCCGGTAGGCGTCAGCCTGTCGTCTGAGTTCGGGTACGCGCGCCCCATCTTCTCAACTTCGGTGTGGAGTCTTGAGATCAGGCCGATTGTTGATCAGCAGAAAGGGCGACTGTACTGGTCTATCAATCCCGCGCTGGAAAAAGCCTTAACCGGTCTCGAGGCTCGCCGAGGATGGGAATTTGCACCCGATGCAAAGATCTCCTGGAGCTTCACCAAAGTCGTAGCCTTCGGCCTGGAGTACTACAGCGGTTTCGGACCGATCGGGGGATTTGATCCATTCCCTTACCAGGCGCAACAATTTGTCCCGGCCTTTGATCTGGACGTGTCGCCGAAATGGGAGATCAACTTCGGACTCGGGGTTGGAGTTACACGCGCCACTGACCACATGCTGTTCAAAGCTATTATCGGACGTAGCTTCGACTGGCGGAAGCCACCCCCGCGCCCGCAACCGGAAGGCTCGAAGCCATGATCGGGACACCGAGCCTTGACGAGATTTTCCCGAGGAAGAAATGCAGACAAGGAGGAGCATTGTGAAGATTGCTTTTATCGGGTTGGGAAACATGGGAAGCCAGATGGTGCGGCACCTGCTGCGCGCCGGGCACGACGTTACGGTGTGGAATCGCACCCTCTCCAAGGCAGATGAGCTGCGCTCGCAAGGAGCGAAAGTCGCCAAGTCGGCAGCCGAGGCCGCCGCACAGGCGGAAGCCGTCATCACTATGCTGGCAGACGATAAAGCTGTCGAATCAGCCGTCTTGCATGCCGGTGGACTGATGGAGAGCCTGCCGCAAAACGCCGCGCACATCTCCATGAGCACGATCAGCGTAGCGCTTTCAGGAAAGCTGGCGGAAGAACACAAACAGCGCGGGCAACGGTACATTGCTGCCCCCGTCTTCGGGCGGCCTGAGGCAGCAGAAGCAGGCAAGTTGTTTGTGGCGGTCGCAGGTGACCCGGCGGCGGTAAAGCTTTACAAGCCCCTGCTGGAAGTGCTGGGCCAGCGAGTGTCGGTCATTGGTGACAAACCAGAGATGGCCAACGTCGTAAAGCTGAGCGGCAATTTCCTGATTGCGTCGGTGATCGAGTCTTTGGGAGAAGCCATCGCGCTTACTCGCAAATACGGAATCGATCCCCATCACTATGTGGAGTTCCTCACCAATAGTCTGTTTGCCGCGCCCGTGTACAAGACCTACGGAGGCTTAATTGCCGATGAAAAGTATCACCCTGCCGGATTCAAACTGCGGCTGGGACTGAAAGATCTGCGCCTGGCATTGGCTGCGTCCGAGGCGGTTGATGTACCCCTGCCTTTCGCCAGCATCATTCGCGACCATTTGCTGACGGCCATAGGGCGCGGCATGGAAGAAATGGATTGGAGTGCAACAGCCAAGCTGGCGGCAGAAAATGCAGGGTTGAAGTGAATGCCTGCCACCGTCTCGTGCCCTATGCCGTTGCAATGGGGGCCTCCGTCTTGACGGCGGAGTGAGACACCTGGGGTGTGATCTCCGAAATCAAATTGCTTTCGTGAGGCGCGCTTCAAGAACTGCCCAATCCCAGTTTCTGGTGAGGAGACCCTCCGGCAAGCTCCAGCTCGCGGAGGAGGGCAGGGGGGGCGTCGAGATCAGGTCCTGCTTTAGCGGTCTCCGTCCAAGCCGTCCGCTCACGGAGAGCTTCTTGTGGCCTGACGGATTTAGTTTAATGTTGTAGTATTTCTGCATGCATTCCTATCAGCCACGCCGATCCCGCCAAGGTCTGGCGCTCGATACTTATGTCAAGCTGATGCGTGCTGCTAACGCGGCTCGCAACTTCGCGGCCCAAAGTCTGGGCAACCGACGAGTGACCCTCACTCAGTTCGCCGTACTGGAGGCGCTCTATCATCTGGGGCCCATGTCGCTTTCCGACATTGCACAGAAAGTCCTCACTACCGGCGGAAACCTGACTATGGTGGTGGGAAACCTGGAGAAACAGGGTTTAGCCAGGCGGCAGGGATGTCCCCAGGACCGGAGGGTGCTAATCGTGGTGCTCACAGCGAAAGGGAAGTCGGTGATAAGAGAGATGTTCCCACGGCATGCCGCTGCAATTTCCGGGTTTCTGAGCGCTCTGAGCCCGGAAGAGCAAACCCGCTTGGGCGAGCTTTGCCGAAAGCTGGGCAAGCAGGAGCGATGATGGGTTGGCGGATCTCCAAAAAACGGTCTGAATCTTTCTTTAATGTTAAAGCATCTTATGGCGTGTACTGATTCAGGAGAATGCGATGATAACCATCAGGCGGTCGGGAGAGCGCGGCCACGCCAATCACGGCTGGCTCGACACCTACTACACGTTCTCATTTGCGGACTACTACGATGCCAAGCATATGGGCTTCCGTAATTTGCGGGTCATCAACGAAGATCGCGTCAGTGCGGGCCAGGGTTTCGGAATGCATCCCCATCGCGACATGGAGATACTCACTTACATCATAGAGGGTCAGTTGAGCCATCGCGACAGTATGGGACGGGGCGCAACCATCGGGCAGTACGATGTGCAACGCATGTCGGCCGGCACAGGGGTGATGCACAGTGAGGTCAACCAGTCGAAGAAGCCCGTGCACCTGCTGCAGATCTGGCTTCTGCCCGAGGCCAGAGGATTGCAGCCCAGCTACGAAGACCGGACGTTTTCCGCCGACGAGAAACGGAACCAGCTGCGCCTGATTGCGTCGCACGATGGACGCGAGGGTTCGACCACCATCAATCAGGATGCAAGCGTTTACGCTTCCCTGCTCGACGGCGGCAAGATTTTAGATCTCCCATTGAAACCTGGCCGTCACGCCTGGGTGCAGTTGGTACGCGGTGAACTCGGAGTGAACGGCACAAAGCTCTTCCAAGGTGACGGGGCCGCAATCAGCGACGAATCCAAGCTGCGACTGACAAGTATGACCAGCAAGGGTCAAACTGAATTTCTGCTGTTTGATCTGGCGTGATCTGTTGCCAACTCATATATTCAAGGTCACCACGAAAGCGGGGGATACCTTATCAATCCTAAGGGCTAATTAGAATGAACTTTGGTGGCATGTAGAGCATCAACTTGGGGCGTTTGTGCTCAGCCCTGTAGCTTATGGCTGGAGCGTTCTTAGAGAAGTTCTGGAACTAGTAGAAATAAGGTATAATAAAGTTGCGTGTGTACGAACGGCGCGTCTAGCAGCCATCCCTCCCTTGTGTCGAGCGATTTCTGCGTGCTACCTTCCGATCTTCCAGCGCACCCCAATAACTAAATTAAGGATAGTCAAAGAACAAATGGAACAAGGAACAGTAAAGTGGTTTAACGATGCCAAAGGTTTTGGCTTCATCTCAAGGCAAAATGGCGAAGATGTCTTCGTTCATTTCTCAGCCATCCAGTCCAAGGGTTTCCGTACGCTACAGGAAGGGCAGTTGGTCAGCTTCGACGTGAAGCGCGGTGCCAAGGGTTGGCAGGCTGAAAACGTTCAGGTTCTCTAAATCGGGAGCAAGGGGCGAGGGCGGCGAGATGCTGCCCTCTTTGTTTCACAAGCTGCTAATTCGTTGAGTCTTTGGTCGTAAATACCCCAACCCCGGCCGAGCCTGCGAACGATGTCACTCGGCAGGTCGGCCTCATTCCGAAAGCGAGGAACTATGAAAAACATCTATGTTGGGAACTTA
>CAZDYZ010000101.1:0-5353 GCA_964509525.1 uncultured Acidobacteriaceae bacterium | reverse complement strand
GCAGATCGGGTTAAGCTCCCGTTTCGTCCAGACCGTCGTATGGATCTCTTCTCGAGAGGACTCACAACCGATCCGCTGCCGGCAAGCTCAGGCACCGCCGAAACAGCCCGGGAGTTGATTCGGCCCACTCTGTGCACACAGGTTCGAGAAGGCCGACTCCACGTGTTTCTGCCGTATGCACCCAACCTCGCCGACTACCTTGACCTGCTCGCCGCCGTCGAGGACACATGTCAGTACCTGAACAAACCGGTTTGGTTGGAGGGCTATACTCCGCCTTCTGATCCAAGGCTGCGATCGTTCAGCATCACTCCCGATCCCGGGGTCCTGGAAATAAACTTGCCGCCTGCAAGCAATTGGGATGAACTTGAACAGATCCATACTGCAGTCTTTGACGAAGCACGCCGCAACCGGCTGACTGCTGAAAAGTTCACCTACAACGGCAGCCATATCGGAACCGGCGGCGGCAGCCATATCGTGGTCGGCGGGACGACCACCTTCGACAGCCCCTTCCTGCGGCGACCGGATCTGCTGCGCAGTATGGTGGTCTTTTGGCAGAACCATCCGTCGTTGTCATATCTGTTCTCCGGAATGCATATCGGCCCAACCAGCCAGTATCCACGCGTGGACGAAGCGCGCATGGATGCCCTATATGAGCTGGAGATTGCCTTCACTCAGTTGCCGTCGAGCGACTGCCCGCCGTCGACCGTGGATGGATTGTTCCGGAACGTGCTCGTCGATGTTACTGGAAATACACATCGCGCCGAGTTCTGTATCGACAAGCTTTACCCACCGGAGGGTCTCGGGCTCCGCCTTGGCTTGCTCGAATTGCGCGCCTTCGAAATGGCTCCCCATGTCAGAATGGGTCTTGTCGAAATGCTATTGATCCGCGCTCTGATCTGTAGTTTTTGGAAACGGCCCTACGAAGGCAGCCTGGTCCGCTGGGGTACGGCGCTGCATGACCGCTTTCTTCTGCCACACTTTGTTGAACGGGACCTTTCCGATGTACTCGCTCTGTTGCGACGATCTGGCTACGACTTCGAAGAAAACTGGTTTGGCTCGCATCTGGAGTTTCGCTTTCCGAAAATCGGATCTATCACTGTAGACGGAGTCGAACTCGAGCTGCGTCAGGCCCTTGAGCCTTGGCACGTGCTGGCGGAAGAGGTGACGTCAGGCGGCACAGTTCGCAATGTCGATTCATCGCTCGATCGGATACAGGTGAAGGTGTCCGGGTTCACGATAAAATCCCGCTACGTGGTTGCATGCAATGGGCGCAGGGTGCCGCTGTGTCCCACATGCGAGCCTGGCGAGGGGGTAGGGGCTGTGCGGTATCGCGCCCGACGACTGTCGGCTGTATTGCACCCGACCATCTCGGTGCAGGCGCCTCTTGTCTTCGACATTATCGACCTCTGGAATGAGCGTGCGATTGGGCGATGCACCTACCACTCGGACGCACCAGACCGTCCAACGTATGCGGCCCGACCAGCCAACGCCCTAGAGGCCGAAAGCCGGCGTCAGGAGCGATTTCAAAAGTCGGAGAATACGCCCGACCAGGTGGCCGCTCCCGAGGAGGAGACGAACCCAATCTTCCCGATGACTCTGGACTTGCGCTCGTCTGCTCCCAGGCAAAAGATCCCCGGCGAGAAGCCGGAGATTGCTCCATGACCACAAATCTAGATCAAGCTCGGCTCCGGTACGGGACCGCCTACGACGAAATGTCAGCTGACGGCGTGAATCCTCGGCCACACTGGGCGTACATGATGGAGATGCTCCGGGCAATCGGTCCAGAGGAGTTGGGACGACGCTGGAGCCGAGCCGAGCGCCGCATTCGCGAGAATGGGATTACCTACAACGTCTACAGCGATCCGCTCGGAGCAAATCGGGCGTGGAGTATCGACATCGTCCCTTTGCTTATCCCGGCTGACGAGTGGCGCTTCATCGAAGCTGGAATCATTCAGCGTGCACAGCTGCTGAATCAAATCCTCGAGGACCTCTACGGGGCGCAAGACCTCGTCACCCAAGGGCACTTTCCTGCTGCGCTGCTCTACGCCAACTGCGCCTTTCTGAGGCCGCTCGTGGGCATACGTGTTCCCGCGCACAGTTTTCTGCATCTGTTGGCCGTCGATCTTGCGCGTTCCCCCGACGGCCAGTGGTGGGTGCTGGCCGATCGCACGCAGGCGCCCTCGGGTAGCGGCTATGCACTGGAGAACCGGACCATCGTTTCTGATGCTCTGCCCGATCTCTTTCGCACCTCGAACGTGTTGCGTCTCGCTCCCTTCTTCCGTGCGCAACGCGAAGTACTCATCAATCTCGCTCAGCGTGACAAGCCGCGAATTGTATTGCTGACCCCCGGACCTTACAACGAGACCCATTTCGAACACTCTTATCTCGCGCGCTACCTGAGTTTCACTCTCGTGGAGGGAGCGGACCTCGCGGTGCGCGATCGGCGCGTCTACCTAAAGACCGTCGATGGATTGGAGCAAGTCGATGTTATCTTGCGCCGTGTGGACGATAGCTATTGCGATCCTCTGGAGTTGCGGAGTGATTCGCTCTTGGGTGTACCCGGCTTGGTCGACGCTATCGTCGCTGGAAACGTTAAGGTTGCAAACGCACTGGGGAGCGGCCTGATTGAGACTGCCGCGATCATGCCGTTTCTTCCCGGCCTTTCCCGAACCGTGCTGGGCGAGGAGCTCAAGCTTCCCTCGGTCGCGACATGGTGGTGCGGGCAGAAATACGCCCTTGATTGGGTGCTCAACCATCTCGAGTCCGTGGTCATCAAACCGGCATTTCCATCACGCGAAATGGAACCAGTCTTCGGAGCCGAGCTTCTACAAGCTGAAAGGGGCAGGTTCGCAGAGGAGTTGCGGGCCCGCCCTCATGAGTATGTGGCGCAGGAGCAGGTGGTTTTGTCCACCGCACCCGTGTGGCACTGTGGATGCCTCAGTTCACGGAGCGTTGTGCTGCGCACCTACGTGCTCAATACCGGCACCAGTTGGATTGCCATTCCGGGCGGGTTGGTTCGTGTTGCTGATGCGGAAGGATCGGTCGTCTCCATGCAGCGGGGCGGCCACAGCAAGGATGCATGGGTGCTCTGGGACGGCCCAGTGGATACCTTCAGTATGCTGCACCCGCGCAATGAGCCAGTGGAGCTGCGCCGTATCTCGCGGGTTGTGCCAAGCAGCATGGCCGACAATACCTTCTGGTTGGGTCGATATGTTGAGCGGGCGGAGAACATTGCTCGAATGCTGCGTGCGATAGCCTCTCGTGTCCGGCGCGCCGAAGAGGCGGAACTGGGGTGCCTGATCCGAATGCATAGTTGTCTGGGGTCGCGGCGCAGCAAGTTACCCAAGGGCAAGGACAGGCGGCCGACTTCTAACGAACTCGAACAAGAATTGATCTCGGCGGTGACCGATCGCAAGCGTCCCGATAGCCTGGTTTCGACCTTGGCAGAGGTATCTCGGATTGGCGACCATGTTCGTGAGCGGTTGTCGGCCGACATGATGGTCCTAATCGGCCAACTACGGGACTCAATTCGCATCGAAAATTACACGCAGTTTCTCGAGTATCCCACAATGCTGACCTCTTGCCTGGAACTGCTTTCCGCATTCTCCGGGATGGAACGGGAAAACATCAACCGCGGGTTCGGCTGGTTGTTCATGAGCATCGGCCGCCGCCTCGAGCGCGCCATCTATCTGGCGAGGGAGCTGCGCGAGATCGCAACCCCGCTGGCGGAGCAGGATTGGGCGCTGCTGGAATGCTTGCTCGAAGTTGCTGACAGTTCTATGACTTACAGAACCCGCTACTATACGACGCTGCAGCCGTTAGCCGTAATGGATGTGCTGATGGCGGATGAAACGAATCCTCGGTCTTTGGATTTTCAACTGAGCCATCTCGTGGATCTCTATCAGAAGCTGCCTCGGCATTCACCGGATGATTTGCAGGCGATGCGCGCTGCGCTTGGATCCCTACGCAGTTTCGACTTGCGTGAGATAAAGTACCCGTTGCCCGGCGCCATGACGTTTGCGAATGGTGTGGACGGGCTCTCGCGACTCGAGCGTTTCCTAAGGGAGTTGGAACGATTGCTGCCTTCCTGGTCGAATAACTTATCCAGCCGATACTTTAGTCATGCTCGCACCTTGCCGATCACCATAGGTCAATGATTTATAGAATTGTCCACCAAAGCACTTATAGATATAAACATCCTGTATCCGTTGGAAACCACGTTGCGTGCCTGACACCGCGGTCCTTGCCGCACCACCAGTTGCTGCGGAACGAACTGCAAATTAAACCATCTCCGGCAACGCGCACAGAACGGGTAGATTATTTTGGAAACCTTCTCTCCTTCTTCACCATCCAGGAACCGCACAACGAATTGGTAGTGGAGGCGCGAAGCGAGGTGACCATGCAGGGGAATGCGGTCCTGTGGCCGCAACAGTCACTCGCCTGGGAAGAAGCAGCCAGATTGCTACCCCACGATCAGAGTTCCGCGGGGCTTGAGGCCTACCAGTTTGGATTTGAGTCTCCGCGCATCCGCGTGCGACCGGAGTTTGCCTCCTATGCGCTCCAGTCGTTTACGCCGAAGCGGCCGATGACCGAGGCGCTTCTCGACCTGACGGCACGCATCCATGACGACTTTCGCTTCGATTCAAAAGCGACCACCGTCCGAACGCCTACCGAGGAGGTGTTCCGGAAACGGCGAGGGGTATGTCAGGACTTCGCGCATCTGCAAATCGCGTGTCTCCGCTCCTTGAATGTGGCAGCCCGCTATGTAAGTGGATATCTTCGAACCTGTCCACCTCCCGGACAACTGAGGCTTGTGGGCGCCGACGCATCCCACGCCTGGGTGTCTGCTTACTGTCCGGGGGTCGGCTGGCTTGACTTGGATCCCACAAACAACCTCATTCCCTCGACCGACCACGTGACGCTCGCCTGGGGTCGGGACTACGGCGATGTAAGTCCACTCCGGGGCTTGATTCTGGGCGGGGGGAGCCATACACTCAAAGTCGCGGTTGACATGGAACCGCTTGATTCCTAATCGTCGGCTTGCAAGGCGCTTCCAATCTCGCCTTCAGGGCCCTTGGTGATCTCCACATATCCTTGTAAGGATTTCTCACAAAATCCAATCGACTACAGTGTAAACATCGAACACGGTCACCCACTCCGGTTCCTATCCTACCCAGTCCGTCTTCTCAAGATGCAATCGATGAAGACCAGCTAAAGCAGTTCCTTGGAAGTTATATCCCGGAAGGTGAATTGGGGATAGGGTAGGGACGGCGATCTCTGCAAAACCATCCATGCCGCGAGCGTATTCGGACGATTTGCGCTGCAAGATTCTGGAAGCGTACGAAGCAGGCCG
>CAZDYZ010000100.1:0-8623 GCA_964509525.1 uncultured Acidobacteriaceae bacterium | reverse complement strand
TCCTTCTGCGTAATCGTAAAGGTCTTGTCGGCCAGATCGCGGGCTTTTTTCGCCGCCGCCACTCGCGCCAGCCCCTGCTCAAGGGCGTATTGCGCATTGCGCACTTCGATGCGAATCTGTTTTTTCAGCTGCTGCAGACGTAGCTCGGCCTGACGATACTCCAATTCCGAGCGATATTGGTCGGCCTTGGCTACACGGTTGCGGATGGGGATGTCCAGATTTACGCCCACGAAATAGTCGGGCGACGAATTGTTGAAGGCGTCCCGAAAGGCTGCGCCAAAACCGGTCGGCAGAGTCGTACTGTTAGTCGTGTAGTAATAGGGGTTCAGCTCTCCCGCCAGGCCGGTGCCCCCGTAGAACCCTACCAGAGCCAGCGTTGGCAGCAGTGCGTTCTTGGCGGCCATGCGAGTAATCTGACGGTTCTGCAAGTCAATCTGCGATTCTGACAATTCCGGACGGTCCCGCAAGGCTATGGTGATCAGATCTTCTAGTGATTTCGCAGGTCCAGTATCGCTGGGCTCTAGTCGATCCGTGGGAATCACCGGCATGGACTCGAGTACTGGATCATCCAGGTTCTTGGTGAGCGCATTCTTGAGGAGTGATTCCTGCAATTGCAGACTGGTTCTGGCTATTGTCAGATCCTGATCACGGCGGGAAACCTCCGCTTCCGCGCGCATGACGTCCATGGCCGGAATGGCTTCCAGCTGTAGTTGTTTCCGGGCATTAACCAAGCTTTGTTGCGCGAAGGCATACGACTGCTCGGTCACCCGCTCGGCCTCGTAGCTGCTCACCAGGTCCCAATAGATGTTGGCGATCTGGGTGATGGTGGCGATGACCTGGCTTTTAAACGCGATGTCGGAAATTCTCTTGTTGTTCTTGGCAATGTGCAGATAGCGCAGATTGGGACCGGTGCCGAACCCTGCCAACAACTGCTGGGTCAAGGTCACACGATAGTATGTTCCCAACTGCGGACTCAGACTGCTATAGATGCTGTTTGTTGTTTGTCGATTGTTGTCCACTTCGAAGCTGAAGTTCAATCCCGTCGCGAAGGCCTGGGAATAATTAAAATTCGCCACCGTAGTGTTGAGGTGCAGTTGCGGAACGCCATAGATCTGGAGGTTGGCCAGCGGCTGGGTCAGATGTTCGAGGCCGCTGGTCGCAGTGACAATCGGATCGTACGACTGTACCGGCGTTCCGATGCCCAACGTTGATTGCACCAGACCGGCAGCGCCTGCGCCTGCGCCGCCGGCTCCACCCGTGGTGCCTCCGGCGCCGGCGCCCGGCGCCCCGGTTCCGAAGCCGCCGATACCACCCCCGGGGGTGCCTTGTACGATGCCGGTGTTAACGCCGCGAAAGGAGCCTCCCGCTTTGGTTCGCTCTATGTCGGTATCAGCGATGGGCAGATTGTAGCGCGCAATCGCGAGATCGAGACTGTCTTCCAGGGCGAGCCCGATGGCATCCTGCAACGAGATGTACAGCTTGCCTTCGCGAACCAGGCGTTGAAGCCGTGGCGAGTTTGCCAAATCCGGCTCCGGTACCCGACTGGGAGCATAAGCGTTGAACGGGTTGTTGGAGTGAGGAATCGCCAGGTTGGCGGGCGTATGGATGCGAAGTTGTTGCACCGGCTGCGGGCTGGGCGCGTTCGGCATCTGCTCGGGCACTGGCGGAGTTTGGGTTTCCGTCTGCGCGTGGGCGAAGACGAGCATAAGCGAGAGAAAGAATGTCAGAATCGAGGAACGGGCGGAGCGCATCCTCATGAGCGGACGGCCTCCCCGCTCGGCGCGACCGCCGGCTGCGCGGTGTCGCTCACTACCCATCCATCCCGCAGTTGGATAATGCGGGTTCCGTACGACGCGTTCACTTCTGAATGTGTGACCTGCACGATGGTGGTGCCTTCGCGGTTAAGCTGGGTGAACAACTCCATGATTTCCTTGGCCTGGGTGGAGTGCAGGTTCCCGGTAGGCTCGTCGGCGAGCAGCAATGCCGGCTTATGAATGACAGCGCGTGCAATGCCGACCAACTGCTGCTGGCCGCCTGACAGCTGACTGGGATACAGGTCCTTCTTGGCAACAATCTGGAAATGATCGAGTGATTCGGCGACCATCGCCTGGCGCTGGCTGCGGGGAATGTCTTTGTACGACAACGGGAGATCGATGTTCTCCTGAACAGTGAGGTCGTCGAGCAGGTGATAGCTTTGAAAAACCATTCCGATATTGCGCTTGGCCAGTTCGCTGCGCTCCTTGCGCTTCAACAAGTGCACAGCCTCGTCGCGGAACCAGTATTCGCCTGTCCATTGGTCATCGAGCAAGGCTAGCGCATTCAGCAGGGAAGACTTCCCCGCCCCCGAAGGTCCCATTACGGTGATGAACTCACCCTGGTGGATGGTGAGGTCGATACGACGCAAAACCCAGGTTTGCCCCGCTCCAGTTTTGTAGCAACGTTCGACATTCTTGAACCGGATCATGATTACTTGCGCTCTTCAATGCTGGCTATGGGCCTCGCTCCCCGGGTGGCTTCAGTGAAGCCCGGGCACATCAACGCTGCCAATTCTCCTGGCCGCCGGGGGGTCAACACTACGACTCCTGCATGAGTCTGTGCAGTTCTTCCTCGGCGACGACTTTGCCGTCAAACAAGTGCACCTCGCGCTCGGCGTGCGCTGCGAAACGCGGGTCGTGCGTTACCATACAGATGGTGGAGCCCTCGCGATGCAGCTTCTGCAACAGCTCCATCACAGCTTCGCCATTTCGCGAGTCGAGGTTTCCAGTAGGCTCATCGGCCAAAAGGATGGAAGGCGAACCGGCCAGTGCTCTAGCGACAGCCACGCGTTGCTGCTGACCTCCGGAAAGTTGCGATGGGTAGTGACGCAGCCGATGCGCCATTCCAACCCGCTCCAGCGCCTCCAGCACACGCCGTTTGCGCTCGGCAGACGGCATGCCGTCACGATAGGTCAACGGTAACTCGACGTTCTCATAGACAGTGAGATCCCCGATGAGGTTGAAACTCTGAAAAATGAAGCCAATCTCGCGGTTGCGAATGCGCGAGCGGGCGGCGAAGTCCAGGTTGGCAACCGGCTGCCCGTTGAGCTTGTAGTTGCCGTCCGTAGGCGTGTCGAGCAGTCCGATGATGGACAGCAAGGTTGACTTGCCACAGCCGGAAGGGCCGGACATGGCGACATACTCACCCCTGCCCACCTTGAGATGAACACCAGAGAGTGCGTGGGTCTCGACTTCATCCGTGTAGAAAATCTTAGTGAGGTTCTCGATTTCGATCAGCGTGCTTGCCACTTCGCTCATATTAGGTCCGATCTGCTTTTGTGAATTGTTAGTGTTACTCCAGCCGTACGCGGTCCGTATTGTCCCAGCGCGACATGTCGGAAAGAATGACGGTGTCACCTTCGTTAAGTCCGGAATCAATCTCAATCAGATTCACCGAGGCGCGTCCGGTCTTCACCTGTGTACGCGCAGCACCATTGCCGGTACGATCGAGCTTGAACATGGAGATGGTGCTGTTTTCCTGACCGTAAGCCGGGCGTCCGACGTACAACACGTTCTCCATCTTCTCCAGATCGATCGTGCCGTCGACGCTGAGATCTGGTCTGGCGCCCTTGGGTAGTTCGCCGGTCAGCTTCACATCAACCGTAACCGTTCCGTTCTGCACCGCCGGATCGACGCGACTCACCTCGCCCGCTATCACCCCGTTGTGGGTGTCAATCGAAGCCGGTTCGCCGATCTGGACGTCGCGGGCTTGAGTCTCGGGTATCTTCAGTTCTGCCATCAGATGATTGGGCTGAACAATTTTCGCCAGCTCGGTTCCCGGAAGAACGTGCTGACCAACCTGTAACGGCAGCTCGACCAAAACTCCCGTGACCCCGGCCGTTACTTTCAGACGGCGCAATTGTTGCTGCTTCAGTTCAGCCAAGGCCCGCATCTCCTCGACTTTCGCCTGCTGAACTGCAAGTTGCGAAGCGATAGCCTTCTCATTGATATCCAGTCGCTGATCTTCAATCTGATTCCGCGTGACCATCTCCTTGGCCTTACCTTCGGAAGCCTTAGCAGCGAGACCGGAAATAACTCCCAGATCGTAGAGCGCCTTGTCCGTTTGCGCCTGCCGCTGCGCCTCGCTGTACTCGGCGTTGACTGTGGCAGCTCCAGCGCGCTGGTTCATCAGATCGCTGGCGAGTTTTACTTTCAGGCTCTGATACTCGGCTTCGGCGGCTTTGACTTGCAACTGTGCGTCGAGGGCTTCCTGCTCGAGCTGCGGATTACTCATTTCCACCAGAACGGTGTCGGGGTCGACCTGCGATCCGGGAAGCTTGACGATGCGAATCACGGTAGCTTCGGTCTCGGCGGGAATCTGGCGGACATCTTCATGGCTGGGAATCAAGGAACCAAGACCGCGTACCTGACGGAGCATGGAACCACGCTTAACCGTGTCAGTCCAGATGGTGCTGCGGTCGACTGTGGGGGCAGCAGGTTTCAACCGGGAGATGCCCACAGTCAGGCCTACTAAGACGATCACAAGGACGCTCCCCCAGATGATTTGGCGGCGCCGCTTCTGACGTTTGATTTCGGGGCGGGCAATATCCATCGTGTAATAGCATAATGCACGTAAAGACCCAACTCATCCGCAGCTTATCTGAAGCCGCAGCAATGAGTTAGATCGAAAGGAGAATGGACAAATCAGGCTGATTTTGTCCCTGTGCGGATTGAGGTGTCCATTTTCGGACAGCGCAGCCCACTCGCAGCGATATGCGCGACACCAATCGATGGAATCGTAGGGAAACATTTCCTAGGTTTGGAGTAAAGGATAAAATCCGAGGGCGTGGCGGGCACACTGAGCACGGAGCGGGAGATCGAACGCGCTGTTCTCACGGCACGCACCGCACCCGGCCGGCTGATGTCGCTTGATTTGTTTCGTGGCGCCACGATCGTGGCCATGATTCTAGTCAACAATCCTGGCAGCAACGCAGCTTATTGGCCCCTGAAGCATGCGCGCTGGAATGGATGGACTGCAGCCGACCTGATTTTTCCCTTCTTTCTGTTTATTGTCGGCGTCTCCCTGGTGTTTTCGTTCCAATCGAGATGCAAACGGGGTGACCGCAAAGGAGCTCTTGTCGTACACGCCCTAAGGCGGAGTGCCATCATCTTTGCCATTGGTTTAGTCCTGAACGTTCCTCCTAACTTTCATCTGGCCAGTTGGCGTATCGCCGGAGTTTTGCAGCGGATTGCGATTGTGTATCTGGCAGCGGCCCTGATCGCACTCTACTGCAAGACAAGAGTGCGGATCGCATGGATTACAACCCTGCTAATAGGGTACTGGCTGCTGATGCGATTCATGCCGGTCCCCGGTTACGGAATCCCCACCCATGACATTGCAATCCTGGATCCTAACGCAAACCTGGCTGCTTACCTAGATCGAAGACTGATGCTCGGCCACCTGTGGGAGGGTACACGCGACCCGGAGGGAGTACTCAGCACACTGCCAGCAATTGCCACTGCGCTGTGTGGAGTTCTGCTGGGTGAATGGCTGCTCTCCACTCGTAGCCCGAAGCAGAAAGCAATCCGGATGTTTGTTTTGGGCCTGGCCGGGCTCTTCGTAGGCGAGTTGTGGGGAATCTGGTTTCCCATCAACAAGAATCTTTGGACCAGTTCCTATGTGCTGTTCACGGCCGGCTTCGGCATGGTCTGTCTTTCGATCTGTTATTGGGCGACCGACATCAAGCTCTGGCGCGGCTGGTGGATGAAGCCGTTTGTGATTTTCGGCAGCAATGCGATAGCCGCGTACGTAGTTTCGGAAGTGTTGGGTGGGACTTTCGGCTGGAAGGAATACATCTTCCAGCACACCTTCGCACTCATTGGCTCGCCAGGCCTAGCATCGCTGCTGTTTTCGCTGGCGATCGTTGGCGTATGTTTCCTGCCGATTTGTTGGATGTACCACAAGCGAATCTTCCTAAAAGCCTGAACCCCTATTCTGCAGCCTTCATGGCGCTGTACTCGCCGCTTGCCAGTTTCAGGTCGGGCTTCAGGTCCAGGCTACGGATCAACCGATGCAGGTAGTTGGGATGAAGTCCCAGTAATTTGGCGGCCTCGGTGTAGTTACCCCTTGTCTGGGTGACAGCCTCCATAATCATCTGTTTCTTCAGTCGATTGAGCCGGTCGTGGTACTTCATGCTGTCGTGCTGCGGAGACTGAGTTTCCAGCAAGGCCTCTGGTAAGTCCTCAGCCAGAATTTCGTCGCTGAGGCCAAGAACCACGGCATGTTCGATGGCGTTCTCCAGTTCACGCACATTCCCGGGCCAGCTGTAGGTGGTAAGCAGCGCACGCGCTTCGGAAGAAATGCCCTTCACCGAGCGCTTGCACTTCTCGGAGTACTTCGCCGCGAAATACAAGGCGAGCAAGGGAATGTCGTCCACGCGCTCGCGCAGAGGGGGGACAACGGTCGCTACCACGTTCAAACGATAATAGAGGTCCTGGCGAAATTGGCCGTTCTTGATTGCCTGCTCAAGGTTTCGGTTGGTTGCGGCGATTACACGGGCATCAAACTTCAGAGCACGAACGCCTCCCACGCGCTCAAATTCCCGCTGCTGCAAAACCCGGAGCAGCTTCGCCTGCAACTGAGGGGCGAGATCACCGATCTCGTCGAGAAAGACCGTTCCGCTTTCGGCCACTTCCAGCTTCCCCTTCTTGGTGCCGATGGCGCCTGTGAACGCGCCTTTTTCATGACCAAACAGCTCGCTTTCCAGCAACGTTTCGGGAATAGCGGCGCAGTTAATCGCGATGAAGGGTTTTTCTGCGCGAGGGCTGTTGCGATGGATGCCGTAGGCTACCAGTTCTTTACCGGTGCCGCTCTCGCCGCGAATCAGAACCGTGGAATCGCCGTGCGCGACCTTGCCGATAAAGTCTGCCAGCTGCCGCATCGGTTTGCTCTCCCCGATGATGGCTTCCTCCAGCTCTAGTTCGGCTTGCAGCCGGCGGTTTTCGCTGCGCAAAGCTTCCAGCGTTAGCACATTCTCCAGGGTGACGGCCGCGATACCTGCCGCCGAGTTGACAAAATTCAGATGGTCTTCTTGGAATCCGCCGGTAGCGCCGGAAGCAATCAGGTACAGCACACCAATCGTTCTGTCTACGGCGACCAGGGGAACACATAGAACACTTTCGGCTTCGTCCGCGCCCGGAGATGGCTTGCTAAAGATGAACGAGCGCTCCCACAAGGCGCGCTGTACCAAATCGCGCCGGATGCGCACTTTGGCAGCGCCGCCGGACTTTCTGTCCCAACTGCTGCTCGAGCTTGGCTCCTCGTCATCGACGTGGCGAGTGATCACGATCGCTCCAGAATCGGCCGGGACAACTTCACAAATAAGTTGCAGCAGCTGCCGTTGCAGCAAATCGAGCTCACGAATAGAGTTAATTGTGTTCGCGATCTTGAACAGGGCGTTCAGGTCGCGCGCCATTCGCCCCACGTCGGTGCCCAACAGCACCCACGGCGGCGCCATCTGCATGCTGACTGTGGACCCGCGGTCGAGTTGCGCATCGTCTCGGAACTGCACCATGCGCGAAACCAGCCGCTCGTCTTCGGTGATTAGAAAAACCAGCTCACACTGCCCAATGCGAATGGTATCGCCGTGTCCGAGCAATTTTCGCCGCACCGGTATTCCATTCACAAAGGTGCCGTTGTGGCTTTCAAGGTCCACAAGATGGAAGCCTGCGTCTGTCTCGCTGATGGCAAAATGTTTGCGCGACACCGCACGATCGGGCAGGCACAGATTATTGGCAGGATCACGACCAACCGAAAGCTGGTTGCCGCTCATCCTGACGATCGTACCTTTTGAAGGCCCGGAAATCACGACGACTCTTGAGTCAACCGAGTCCACAAATGCCTCCAAGATTGCTAGTTTAGCCGACCTGAAGGGAATATTCAGCAAGGATCGCTCTTGCAGGCAAGAGCATAGGCGCGGATATCGGTACCGATACCCTATTCCGATAGAGGGGAGGTTTCACAGAGGTCTGAACGTCTGTATGTCTTTGTAACTAAAGGGTAAATTGGTATTACGCCTCACTCGTGTTGGATTGGCTGATGGCGTGTCCGTGGGTTGCCGCAAGATCCTAGTGTCCTGTCCGTTATAACTATTTACAATTGACGCGGTTCGTGATGTAATAGGGCATGTTCGCCTCTGCCGGTCCTCTTCCCCTGAATTCTCAACAGAAGCTGGTACTGGAATCGCTGGCACGGGCCGGTAACACACCGCAATTGCTGGCGCGGAAGTGTAAAGTAATTCTGTTGGCTTCCGCCGGCACCCCCAACAACGCCATAGCGCAGCAGACGGGCCTGTCGCGTCCCACCGTGATCGCCACGCGGGCTGCGTTTGTCAGCGGCGGTGTCGATGCCATCGGGCGCCGGCAAAAGCGCAAGCGCTCCCGCCGCGTACTGACACCCGAACTGGAACAAAAGATTCTGGATACCACCTTGAAGACCAGGCCGCCCGATGCGACCCACTGGAGCGTACGCACCCTGGCCCGCCATCTCGGTTTGACCCGCACCCTCGTGCACGGGGTCTGGCGGCGTTACGACCTACAGCCTCATCGGGTGGAACGATTCAAACTGTCCAACGATCCGAAACTGGAAG
>CAZDYZ010000099.1:0-5561 GCA_964509525.1 uncultured Acidobacteriaceae bacterium | reverse complement strand
CTCGGCGCCCACCGTCGTAGTCGCGGTTTACTACCGCATTGGCTTCCGGGTTGAGCCGCGTGATCGTACTGGGTTCGCTCATCTTTTCGAGCACATGATGTTCCAGGGATCACAGAACCTGGGCAAGATGGAGCTAATCCGCCTGGTGCAGCAGAATGGGGGACTGCTTAATGGCTCGACCCGCTTCGACTTCACCAACTATTTTGAGGTGGTACCCGCGAACAAACTGGAAACCATGCTGTGGGCAGAAGCCGACCGGATGCACGGGTTGGCCATTACGGAAGAGAACCTAACGAATCAGAAAGGAGTGGTCAGCAATGAAGTGAAGGTCAATGTGCTGAACGCTCCGTACGGCGGATTTCCGTGGCTCGATATGCCACAATATGCGAACAGTAATTGGTATAACGCGCATAACTTCTATGGCGACCTGAAAGATATTGATGCAGCCACACTGCCAGATGTGCAGCATTTCTTTGCGACCTACTACACACCGAATAACGCGGCGCTGGTGATAGTTGGAGACTTCGAGCCGGCGAATGCGAAAGCGATGATTGCGCGGTATTTTGGCGGCAT
Source organism: uncultured Acidobacteriaceae bacterium (assembly GCA_964509525.1). Classification (GTDB taxonomy): domain Bacteria; phylum Acidobacteriota; class Terriglobia; order Terriglobales; family Acidobacteriaceae; genus Bog-257. Next base: position 4,988 of record CAZDYZ010000099.1, on the reverse strand, counting down.
TCCGTCGGCCCCACTTCCCACGCAGCCGGACATTGCCGAGCCGAGGCAGGAGAAGGAACGGCGGTCGACAAGAATCGATCCCTTGGCGAAAAGGCCAGCACTTGCGGTTTCCTACCACATGCCAGACCGGAATACACCCGAGTACTATGCCATGGGGTTAATCGATCAGATCCTGCTCCAGGGTGACAACAGTCTGCTGCATGAAGAACTGGTTAAGCAGCGCGGCTATACGGACAGCGTTGAAGGCGGAATCAACATGTTGGGAAACATGTTCAATTACCAGGGACCGATGCTGTGGACAGCATACCTTTTTCACGACAGCACGGTAACATCGGACGAAATTGTGAATGCCATCGAGTCGCGAGTTGCGCTTTTACGGGAAAAGCCGGTTGATCAGGCAACGCTGGAGCGGGCATCGATTAAGATGCGTTCCAGCTTTTATGACTCTCTCGGCGACTTCAACGGCTTCGGACGAGCAGACATGCTGGCCAGCTTTGCGTTGTTTGATGACGATCCGACCCGCATAAATATCGTCGAAGAGCAGTTTCAGAAGGTTACGCCGGAGCTGATTCAGAAGACCGCAGCGGAATACTTGCGGCCGACAAACCGTACCGTTCTGCTGGTAGAACCCAAGCCGATGGTCGCAAGCGGGCAGAAGGGCGGCTAACCGAGGATAGGATTCTTATGAAGAATGTATGGATCAACTTAATTTGTGGGGCATTCTTTTTACCCTTCGCGATGCCGTTGGCGAGCGCGCAGACGGCTAGCTCGCCGAAACAAACGCCGCCAGCGGGCGGTCCACCGAAACCTTTCCACCTGCCGCAGCTTGAGAAGTTTTCTTTGCCCAACGGACTGCAAGTCACCTTGGCACAGTTTGGATCGATTCCAAAGGTCGAAGTCAGTATTGCTGTGCGCGCTGGAAGCTTGAATGAACTGCCCACCCAAGTCTGGCTGGCTGAGCTGACGGGTCGGCTGATGAAGGAGGGCACGACTTCGCGCAGCGCACAGGAGGTGGCGCAGCAAGGGGCGTCGATGGGTGGGTCGATTAACGTTGTAGTCGGACCGGACGTAACTAGCATCGACAGTGATGTTCTTTCGGAATTCGGCCCACAGATTGTGGCCCTGCTGGCAGATGTCGTGATGCATCCCCTCTTGCCGGAGTCCGATGTGCCACGACTAAAGCAGGATTTGCAGCGAAAGCTGAGCATCGAAAAAAGCCAGCCAGGCATATTGGCGCAGGATCGATTTGTGCATGCCCTCTATCCAGACCATCCATACGGCCGGTTCCTTTCGACTGAGCTCATCATTAACTCGCTGACCATGGCCGATGTCAGAGAATTTTACGAGCGCAACTTTGGAGCAACTCGCACCCACATTTACGTGGCCGGAAAGTTTGATCCTACCGCTGTCAAAGCCGCAATCACGAAAGCGTTTTCTAACTGGAAACGAGGTCCGGATCCCCGGATTGACATTCCAAAACCGGTGGGCAAACGACAAGTTGAGCTGGTAGACCGTCCCGGATCAACGCAGTCTACGCTCTATATCGGATTGCCAACGCTGGATCCCAGCAATGCAGACTACATCCCGCTGCTGGTAATGAACGCTCTGCTTGGTGGTTCGTTCGGTTCCCGCATCACTGCCAACATCCGCGAGCAGAAAGGGTATACCTATTCACCCAGGAGCCAGGTGTCGGTGCGATATCGCGATGGCTATTGGGTGGAGGTCGCCGATGTAACCACTGCAGTAACTGGGCCCTCGATCAAGGAAATCCTGTATGAGATCAACCGCCTTGAAACTGAGGCACCATCGACCGCAGAGCTGGACGGAATCAAGAACTATCTGAGTGGAGTGTTTGTTATTCGCAACTCCAGCCGCGACGGCGTAATCAATCAACTGCAGTTTGTAGATTTACACCAACTGGGCGACACTTACCTCGACACGTATGTGCAAAAGGTGCATGCCGTAACACCAGAGCAAGTGCAGGAGATGGCGCGAAAGTACGTCGTGCCTGACAAGTTGACGTTCGTGGTGGTGGGAGATCAAAGCAAGATAGCAGAGCAGATGACACCTTATCTGAAGTGAGTACGATGCCCGTCCGTTCTCTGAACTTGAACCCCTGGCACCCGATCTGAGTGAAACCTCTGCCAAGTGCTAAGCGCTAAATGCTAATCATCTCAATGCTGCCCTCCTCACGCCGACCTGTGATCGCCGTCACAGCAGCAAGTTCAACCGCGACGCACAATTGGCGCCAGAGGTGCAATATGCCAGTCCTGGTGATTGCGGTTGTCTTCTTCGCCATTTTCCTCGTCATGGGTGTAATGGGGATAACAGCGATGATCGCCGAGCACCGCAGTAAACTCTTCAGCGGCAAGTGGAGCGACGAGCCAAAGCCGCCAACAATCGCCGGCAAGCCAGCGGCCTGAGGCTCCCGCCTCTGGATGCATCCCGCCCCCCGCCCGGCCCCCTAGAGGCGGTTCGCCGCCATGGACAGAGCAGCAATCTGTCGAGTTTCGATGGCCTAGTAACGATGGCGGCGCTGCATCCGTTGGCAGGTGAAGCCGGATGTAATCTTCCTTCCGTATCCCTTTCTGGGCCCACTCCATGGGAATCCTGTGGTTGCGCGATTTGGTGACGTGATGGAAGCACGATCCGGGCTACCCTAGAGTGCATACGCTTGACCTGTGGTGCTTGGAGGAATCGGTCGCGAGCTGCAAAGCTCAACCTTGCACCATTCAGGGGGTTTTTCCCGATTCGGGACGAATTACTGGAGAGAGAGCAAAAGACCCGTTGACGCGGGGCGCGTTCGAGAGAAAAAATCAAGGTAACCATTAGCAGGTTACCTCCAAGGAGTTACCGTCATGCGTGTCCTGGTGGTGGAAGACGACGCTCCTCTAGCCAGTTTCGTCCGCAAAGGTCTGGAGGCGGAGCACTACGCGGTGGATGTAGCGCCCGATGGCGAACAGGCGAGACGCATGGCCTTGGAGAGCGAGTACGATCTCCTGATTCTGGACTTGAACCTGCCCAAGCTGGATGGCATCGGAGTGCTCAGCTCGATCCGTCCGAAGAAGCCCTCGCTGCCGGTATTGGTCCTCACCGCACGCAGTCGCGTGGAAGATCGGGTGCAATCGCTGGACAGCGGGGCTGACGATTGTCTCATCAAGCCCTTCTCCTTCACCGAACTGTCGGCTCGGGTGCGCGCTCTGCTACGGCGTGGCCCGCGCACAGTGGAGACTGTTTTGAGGGTGGCTGACCTGGCACTGGATCGTGTAGAACGAAAAGTAGAACGGGCGGGTAAGCGCATCGAGCTCACCTCCAAAGAATTTGCCTTGCTCGAATACCTCATGCGCAATGCAGGGCGGCGAATTACACGCGCCATGATCGTCGAACACGTATGGAATCTGTCGTTCGATACCACTACGAACATCGTGGATGTCTACATCAATTATCTGCGCAAGAAAGTGGATGATGACTACTCACCGCGCCTTATCCATACCGTACGCGGAGTGGGCTACGAATTGAGTTGCCAGACAGAGGCAAGCGTATGAATCCGATCGCTGAATCCACGGCCCAGGAGATTGCCGCTAGCCAACGCAATTTTATGTCTGACACGTTCCATACGTTGAGCCAGCCACTTACCGCATTGCATTGTTCGCTTGAGCTTTCACTGGCCCGCGATCGCACTTGCGAGGAGTTCCGCGCAAGCGTGGAGGCAGCGCTGCAGAACGCCGAACGCCTGCGACACAGCCTTCAACTGCTGCGCGAGCTGCGTGACGCCGATGATCCGGGAGAAATCTCCGGATCAGTCGAGCTGCGGCAACTATTGCTGGAGTTGCGTGAAGATTTGCTTCCGGTTTTTGAATCTTCGGGGAGAGATTTTGACGTGGTCTGCAATCCCGTGCTGATTCAAGGAAACAAAAACAAGCTGACGCGAGGCTTCCTGTATCTCCTGGAGTATCTGCTACGGAGCTCTCCGCGCGACAGCCTCAGTATTCGCGTGGAGCAAGCAGAGGGACGGCAGGTAAGAATCAGCATCACACTGTCCGGTGCCGGGTCGTCGACAGCTGAGGCGGATCAGCTCTGCGAGCCCACCAAAGTAGGAGAGGTGGAAATCGCGCGCCGAACTCTTCGAGCAGTGGGGGGTGATCTGGTTTTCGTCAGTTCTCCTCGCGAGCAAAGCATCTGGCTTGCCACCTTACTGCTCACCCTATCAAATGACGCAAAGGCGGAGCGGCAAGAGCCGCTCTCGTGCAGCGCGATAATCTCTTCAGTTTCCTAGAAACTTCTAATTTGCGCCTAACGCGGTTTTAAGGTTTACGGATTACAACATTCTCATGACGACCGCAACCCAATCTTTTTACCGTCCCGATCCGGCAGTAATCGTAGCCAGCCCCAATCCGGGAATCCGCAAACAGATCCTGCAAAATCTGCTTCAGTCGAGCATCTCCGCGGCCGAAGCGCTGGGGGGAGCCGATGCCCTGGGAAAACTGGAAAGCAGCGAATGCCAATTGTTGTTCCTCGACCGCAGGCTGCCCGATCTCGACGCCGAAGAGCTGTTGCAGATTATTCATCGGCGTTTCCCGGGCATTGATGTGCTGCTGCTCGACGATTCCGGGCATCCTCTGCTTCCTTCCCAGTGGCGCAGCGCGGGTGCGCACCATCTCTTCGAAACCATTGGACGATGGACAGCTCCGGAGACAGTTACACGCCCTCCCGAGGCAGCGCCGGCAGCCGTTGAGCCGTTGCCTGGAATGATCGGGCAGTCATCTTGCATGCAAGTGATTTACCGCATGGTGCGACTGGTGGCGTCGCGCACCACGCCGGTCCTGATCACCGGAGCAAGCGGGACCGGCAAAGAGGTGGTCGCTGAGGCCATTCATCGCCTGAGCTCTCGTGCCAATAAGGAGTTTGTGGTCATTAATTGTGCTGCCATTCCGGAGGCACTGCTGGAGTCCGAGCTGTTCGGTTACGTGCGCGGCGCCTTCACCGGT